>RFGN01000461.1 GCA_003696645.1 Gammaproteobacteria bacterium
AACTCACCCCCAGTATTAAGACCTAGTGACGCCTCTGATTGAAGGTTCATCTTACCCTTGGCGGTCACGTTGAAATCGCCATCAGTCTGAATATTGATACCAGCATCAGCCGTGATATTCAATTCTTCTTCCGCGTGGATATTCAAATCCCCTTGCGCGTAGATGTTGATGTTGCCGGAATCGTTAATCTCGATCCAAGTGCCGCCAGTTGGCGTAGAAATGTAAATGAACGGATCGGTTCCTGAGTCAACCAAGAGAATCTGGTTGCCGAAGCTGGTCCTCAAACGAACAAGTTGATGGTCAGGATGATCGTCCATGACAAGCTGGTGGCCGGTTGTATTGACTGTTGCCAGATCGGGCCTCATCAGGAACGGCGCGCCATTTGGATCAAGAGCGTTCACCTTATGGGATTCTGTCGAATACGACCATCCCGCGCTCTTGATGCCTGTCGTATATGTCGGGGATTCCCGGTTGGATACGGACTTCCCGAGACCTCGGACTGGATCGTTAATCAGTCCAGATAGGATCGTGTTGCGCTCCATGATGGAAGCTGGTGAAATCATTGGAGTTGGGGAAGTTGGATCACCAGTCCCGTATGTCGGAACTTGCTGGCTTCCAGTCAGCCCCGAAGTGAATGATCCAACCGCAGACGATACCATGTCCTTGGCGGCATTGGCAAGTCCGGGGATCAATCCTGCCTGAGACGGGTTTGGAACTGTTCCAAAATAGAAACCTAGTGAGGGGTTCGCATTATGGAACAGACATGCAACGAAATCACCCGTCCGAACCTGTGTCTGGAAGCCATATGAATTGCCCGCGCCAGCCGCCGGAGATGATCCGTCCGTCCTGAAAGCGCCACGACCACCTGCATCAGAACCAGAGAACGGCAGAATTGGTGCAACTTGAATCCAACCTGCCCGAACTTGTTGATCGTATTCACCCCCAACACCCGCAGTCGGGGCCGTATCAACTGGTTGCCCACCCTCATTTGGAATTGAGTCACCATCGTATCGTGCCGGTGAAATTCCGGGCGCATATACCCATACTCGACCTAGACCCCTAGGATCATGGTCATCCATGACCTCACACACCAACATGGTGGATAGTTGTTGGCGAAGGCCAGCAACCTGAACACCCTCTGGTGTGAAGTCTTCCTTCGTAGCATTGGAAATACCAGTCTGGAACGTCCTATCTCTTTGACTCATGGATATATCCCCTTTCCACACTTCCACCTATTTATGAGGGTGGATATGGGAAAGGGGTCAAGATTGATTAGACGTCCTTGCCTTCTTCCTTGCCGCGTGAAGCATAATATTCCTTTACCAGTCGCTCCAACTCGCGGCGCTCTTGCTGCTTCGTCATAGTCGGCTTTTTGGCCCGCCGTGGTCGCCCGATCCTAGGCTTCAACACCACGTTCGGATTCCCTACCGTCCCATCAAGTTTGTAGCCTGATGTGTCATATTCCAAATTTTGTATCCTGCGTCGATAGGATACTTTGGCTTCTTCGCCCGGCGTAGCCAGACTGTTCTGCTCGATGATCTCATCTCGGATCATTTGTTGGTTCATCTCGCGCCGCCATACTGAGCGCATCGTGTTCTCGATGACCTTGGTGTAGTAACTGAACGGATTTGGCGTAGCATTTGGGTTCTTTTCGCGGACCTTTTCTACGTCAAATTTCAAGGACACTTCGATAACCTGAGCGATTGACTCAGAAATCATAAGGTCCAGCCACGAATAGCCGCTCCATGACGATTTTGACGCGATCCTCTCCACCAGAAGAATCAACTGCCGGACCAATTCCGGTGTAACAGCTTGGTTAATCTCATCTGGTGTCGGCGTGTCGCCCCGTTGAATTTCTCGAAGGCGCTCCTTCGATTTTTCGATTTCCACCAACAACTGCTTGTTCGTCAGGTATTTTGCCATTCAGTGATCCCCTTTCTCTCGTTTTCCTTCATCCACGAAGTCTTCTGGCTCCGTGAACGTCTTTGAATATTCCGCGAGCGTGTCGAGCGCGAACATGATGACTTTCTGCTCTTTCGTCATCCCACCAACACGGTCGAGTCCGACAAGATCATTGACTGCATCATCGAATTTCTCGTTCGATTCCATATCGACAATAGCAGAGCCTCGGTGCGGATCATATTCGATCACGATGCGGGCGTGTGGATGGTTCTCATACGGAATGATCTTGATGGCTTCCACAAGCCCTCTGAGGCGCGCTACAGCCCCTTCTCCCTCTTTCACGGGTGACATACCCATGATACCCTTCAACTGGCTCTCAGCGGCCTCTACGTCGCTCTCCGGCGGGACTCCGTTTGCCCATCCGAACATTCTCTTGTATTCTTGTTCCAGAGCCACCGGGTCTTGGATAATCAATGATCGGTGAACATCATCGCCGCATGTGATTTCTACCTGCCAGTTGTCTGCGATTCTTACCCGAGAGATGGAGAGTAGATCGTCAATATCGACTGCCAGATGCCCCCAGTTTGAACCCAAATCGAACATGAATTTACGCATCTTGAACCTCCAACGCCGGAATTGTCGAAATCCTGTTTTGGTAACAGACTTCGATATTGTTATCTACCTTGTCAACGATGTCTTGCCTGTGAGTAATGACGAAGATCGTCTTGTTCTTCTTTTCGATCTGCCCGCGCAACAGTTCAATGATCTGATTTGCCCCGCGCGCACAAATTCCGGCATCGAGTAGTTCGTCTATGAATAGAAGGTTCACTGGATCATGGGAGATTTCGTATAGGTCGATGAAGGACAGGATGAGCGCGACATTGATCCTTTGCCGTTGACCACGACTCAGGTTCCCCCAATCATAGGTATCGCCTAGATCGGTAATCGTGATCGTGAAGTCGTCATTGATAATGACGCGATGCGGGAGTTCCAAGGTGGATGTGTATTTGGCAACCTGCCTGTTCAGGAATGGTGTCCAGCGCGAGATGATATTCTTGCGAACGAATGAATCCTTCGATTGCAGCATCTTGATTAGATACTCCACATGAACGACGAGTTTCTGTGTATCCCGCAGTTCTTCGATCTTGTCAGTGACATCCACGATTTCCTCGTTCAAGGTAGCAATCTGACCGAGATACGGGTTCTCTTTTGCGCTCAATCCTTCCAGTGCTTCTCTGGCCTTCTCTAACAGCAATTCGTGGTTTTGCGCATCCTTTACCGTCTCAAATACCAGATCATGCTCACTGAGTTCGTCCAAGCGCGCTGCTACCTTATCCAATTCTTTTTCCAATTCCGTGACATCTTCCTGTAGTGCCATATGCTGGGCATCGTCATCATCTGACCATTCGACATCACGCAGTTCGGCTTCCAGTCCCGTGATCTTGTCCATGATTTCCGAGATATGCTTCTCACGATCATCAACAATCTCTTGGCCGCAAGTGGGACATATGCCCCCCTCAACTGCCTTGAGTTCGTTTTGAAGGTCATCAATCTGCTTTTTGATGGAATCATGCGCGCGTTTCCGCCTCGTCTTTTCACGGTCGAGACGGACAAGTTCACGCTTACGCGCCGTCAGGTCTGATTCCAATTCCCCTTCACGACGTTCCAATTCTGAAATTTCTGTCAATATCTCGATCTCTGTCGATGCGTCCACTTCCGAGAGAATTTCGATCTCTCTCGTCAGTTCTTCGGCATCAACAGTCAACTGTGTCTCGAATTGTGAGGATTGCTTTTCAAGTGCGTCAATCTTGTCCCGCAACCGCTTATTCATTTCTTGTGTCGTGTTGATCGAGGATTCCAATGCAATCGCTTGGTTCTTCAGTGCCCTGCGCCTCTCTTTCAGGTCTTCGGCGCGCTCACTCAGCATGTTCAACCCCATGAGTTCTTCAATAATCTCACGGCGTTGTTGCTCGGGTAGTTCCATGAATTGCTGCTGTTCGGTAGTGTTGAGAACAAGGAGACCAAACAGGGGGCGCGGAATCCCAATCAACTTCACGATGTCGTCAGTCAGTTCATTCTTGTTCTTCGTGATTTCTTCCTCTGTCCCGTCATCCAGAATTTTCCATGCGCGGAAGATCGAAGGCTTTTCACCACGAGTGATCCTGTATTCGCCCTTTCTACAGGTAAACTCGATGGTTACGGACATCGACGTTCCGGGCTTGATGAGTTTGTTGACGAGTTTGGGGTTACTGATTCCCCTGACGGATTTCCCATAGATGCAATATGCGATGGCATCAATGATGGTCGATTTACCAGTTCCGTTCCTCGTCAGGTCTATTCCCGCGTCGAGGTTTCTACCCGTGATCGTGGTGAGTTTGTTGGTGTTCAGGTCAATGGTGATTGGATCATTACCGAATGACAGGAAGTTCCTGATCGTCACGTTTTTGAGTGTAAGCATACACGACTCCCGGCAAGGCTTTCTTATGACATATCGAGTGAATGATGGTGGATTTCAAGTTGTTTGGGTATGCCGCTCCGACGGCGAGAACGCGGTCTATGGCAACATGACGTTCAACACGGGGTTTCCAATTGTTTACCCATAATTAACTACCAAGAGCGCAAATATCTGCGTCTTCGTGATTAATTACTTGACTTTCCACCATTTCTTTTTAAAGGAGATGATGGTTGGCGGGGTTGCCCTTTGAAAATCGAATGGCACGAAGTAATATACCTCTCGCGCCATTCATATCTCTATCAACCTTGACATTCCCATCAGTGATTGTCAATGATTTTGCCGTTCCAAGAACACGTCTTCGATGTGTATGCCTCGTTGACAACGATGACTGTTTTGCCATAATCCAACGGGCAGACGGTGCGCTTCCGGGTCACTAAGGATTAGATGTGGCTTTTACGAAGACCCCATAATGGTCACTCCCAAGGAGTGCCCGGCGCTTCTTCTCACCGGTCCAGCCATTCGGAACCAAAACGAAGTCAATTTCGCGTTCAATACCGTAATGGCGAACAGTCCCCTTGTAGTCATAGATGGGCTTGACGCCGGTATTCTGAAATGCGGTCAGGGCATGTTCCTGAACCGTATTGTTGAAATCACCTGCAACAAATTTCAGTCCGTGAATGTGTGAAACATAACGAACTGCGTGTGATACCTGCTTGTAGAACAGTCTGGAATCTTTCCAAGACGGGGTAAAGTGGAGGTTGCAGATTGTGAGTTCATTTCCGCGCACGGTCGTCTTGGCTGAAATCAGTGCAGCGCCCCTCTTTGTTTTGGTATGTGTCAGGGGTGTTTTTGAGACGATCAATAGACCGCCATTCTTGCCTTCACGATACACTTGGAGGTAATCGAGATAGTGATATGGATAGACTTGTTCCAGAAAGCGGATGATCTTGTTGTTGTCTCGGTTAACCTCTTGAAAACATGCAATGTCCGGGTCCATCTTGATGACATCTTTAGCCATCATGCGTTCCTTGTTGGTGGTGGCGAGCATGTTTTTCGTATAGATTTTCACATCAGACATCAGAGTGTCACTTCCTCGATGAGTAGGTCAAAGTTTTGCATCTCATACTGGTTTGTCCCGCCGCCGTCCGTGATGGCGGTAACCTTCCAGACAATGGGAAGTCCAGCAGATGCAGTTTGGTAAAATGCGGCGGCAACAGTCGTCCAATTCCCTTTCGTTGGGCCAGTATTACGGCTACCATTACGTGCGCGAGTGTCTGCAACAACAACGCCGTCCTGATAAAGCTTGATGAACAACCGCATGTTTCCATCATACCTTGCCGTTCCGAAGTTGGGATCAATGTGTGCTTGTGCGCGAACGGTGACATTGATGAAAGAGTTCGCAGACTTTGGTGTAAATGTCACGGTGCGCATCTCGGTTGC
>RFGN01000462.1 GCA_003696645.1 Gammaproteobacteria bacterium
TAACAGTACTGCACGCTGTTTTAAACCATCTGAAGCAATCATGTAAATTCCTCCCCAATGTGAGCTGTTCTAGGGCACGCGGCTTAGTCGCACTGACTGACCTTCCTGTTTTTGACCTTTCATAAAACCCTAAATTCCTTGAATAAATGGTCTTTTTGAAGCTCTAAACTTTAGTAACTCAATAAGGCTATACGAGCCTAAACTCAATAAGGTTATACGCACTTAAACTGAATAAAGCTGTAGTAACTCAAACTGAAAGAAATTGTTCTCTCTACTCCCTGATGATCGTCTGCTCTACAAGATCCTCGACGTCCTCACGACGACTCTGGTGCATCTCAAGGAAAATCACTACCCTGTCTGCTAATTCCTGCTTGCAGGGACCGCACATCAGAGTTCCTGAACGGCAATCCTCGTATCGCTTCTGCAACGCAGAATCGTCATCCTCAAAGATCGTCCTGTACCAGCTGAAGACATTACACTGCTCGGGGATGCCACCCAACTCCTTCTGCTCAGCAATCGTCTGACGACCTCCTGTGACTGCCCTCTTCACCTTCTTGCCTGCCTGCTTCGGAGTGTCAGTCGTGAAGATCGTCGAATTGGGCTGCGATGCACTCATCTTTCCGCCTTTCCCAAGACCTGGAATGAACTCCGAGTGCAGTGCCGTAGGCTTGTACCAGCCTAACTTCTCTGCGACATCCCTCGTAGCCCTCCAGTACGGATCCTGATCAATTCCTGCGGGGATCAGAACTGGTATGTTCCGACCTAGAAGCACACTCGGATAGAAGCAGGGTGCACTCTGGATCGCTGCATGGTAGATCATCCCGATGTTCGTCGACTCTGTGAAACCAAAAATCGCCTTAGCAGTCGTGAAATTAATACGGGAGGACACTGTCGTCGCAACCTCCCTGAACTTCGGGCCTGCCTTTGAGTCGATGATCAGATGCGTCTTCTCAGGATCAAAACCGACCGCAAGAATGTCCTTCGCATTCTCCATCGCATACGCCTGCATCTGCGCATACGTACGGTTAATCGGATCTAAAAGGAACTTCTCGTCATCCGTGATCTGGAAGTACAGATGAACATCAAACTTGTCCTGTAACCACTTTGTGAACTGCCAGGGAACAAGATGACCTATGTGCGTGTTCCCAGAGGGACCACGACCCGTGTAGAGCACAAAATCGCTCTTCCCGTGCTTCTCAATGTGGTTCAGCAACCAGTCAAAATCCCGGTGACTGAAGACAATCCCACGGCGGAGCATCGGATGAAGATCTCCTACAAGACTCTCAATACGATTCAACAACGAACCCGTCATTGGCTTCGTGCCGAATTTCTCTATCAACTTCGCATAGTCCAACTCCCCGGAGACATCCCAGGGGGTGACTACCATGTCGTCTACTGGCTGTTCACTCATGGTATGTCGACTTACGATTAAATCTCCTTAAATCATGCGCTAGAACTTCAGCTTCGATATCGAAAAATCAACCGAAACATCGACCCCCGAAACCTCCAGAACAAGAATACCTCGTTGCACAGAGACCTCCCGCGTGAGCAAGAACCGCCCTAATGCCTCACCTGAAGGCGTCAGGATACCACTTACATTCTCAAAAATTACCGTGCTGTTCGGAGGTAGCCTGAGTGACTCACTGCGATTCCATGACACAATCCCAAGAAAATCACCCTTAGTCGTATGTAAAAGCAGATCCATGCGCTTGATAAAGAA
>RFGN01000463.1 GCA_003696645.1 Gammaproteobacteria bacterium
AGTTTCTCCAGATTCTGGATTCAGACGGCCTCCAAACAGCCTGCAAGAAGTTCGGTATCAGCAACCAAATCGCCATGAAACACCTCGTCCCCGAGGAATACAAGAAGAAGGGTTCGATGCCACAGGACCAGCTTGCCAAGGAATTATCTCGACTTACCGGGATTGAATTCGAACAGAACGTCCGGTCCATCGTTCCAGGCAACAACCGATTGGAAATCGACATTCTCAACCGGGAACTCAAGATCTCCATTGAGTTCAACGGGGCGTTCTGGCATCACGAGGACCGGATCAAGGATGATATCCAGAAGGCCAAGATCATGAGAGAACATGGCTGGAACCACATCGTCGTCGATGAAGCCTTCTATTGGCAACACGGCGCCGACCCAATCGCCAACCTCATCAAACCCAAGAAAACCATCCATGCCCACAATCTGGCTATGAGAAGCCCACAGAAGGATGAAATCAGAACATTCCTCGATACCCACCATATCCAAGGCTATGCTCCCTACAGAGCCGCTTATGGCCTCTATGACGGCAACCAGCTAATTCAGGTGATGACCTTCGGGAAGCCCCGTTACTCCAAGAAGCATGAGTGGGAGATCCTTCGATTGGCATCTCATAGCGACTACAGGGTCACTGGGGGTGCTGAGCGGTTATTCAATCGCTTTCTCACCGAACATGATCCCAAGTCCATCATCGCATATTGCGATTTCCGTTTCTTCTCAGGGAATGTCTATGAGCGTCTTGGGATGTCTCTTGCAAGCCATGATGATCCGGGATATGTATGGTATGACTACGACACCAAAAACGTCTTTCCCCAATACCAAACCCAGAAACACAAACTACCGAAACTTCTTGGAGAATCATTCGATCCATCCCTCACCGAGGTGCAAAACATGGAGAATGCCGGATACGTCCAATGCAACGACCTAGGCCAACTCATGTTTGAATGGAGAGCATGACCCTTGAAGGCGCTCATATCCGCATCCATATTCCCTCGGTGACACATTCAAGGAGCAACCTATGGCTGAACTTATCACTTACAAACACGCTTCCGGCATGACCCTGTATTACCTTCCCATGACGGACAGCCCGGTAACCGCTGTTAACTTCTTCTGCAGCATCGGGGGGAGCTATTTCGATCTGACCCAACCATTCAAACCGGGAACTGCACATTTTCTTGAGCATTGCCTGTTTGGTGGCCGAGATGCAGAGCTGGAAGCTATCGAGCAGCTTGGTATTCAGGTGAATGCCTTTACATCGCATTATACCATCGCGGTAACCATGACCGGGATGAATGATCATGTTCTGGATGCGGCTGACAAGGCGTTCCGATTGTTCTTCAATCGGGAATTCTCGGGGGATGTCGTGGAAACCGAGCGCTCCATCATTCATTCTGAGATTGATCGCTCGAATGCGTATCCATGGACCAAGGTAAGCAACCTGGTTGACAAGGAGATTGGAAATCCGCATCACCCGCATTTTTACCCCATCCTAGGAACCCACGAAACTTTGGACCAAATCACCCATGACAATCTGGTCGAGTATGCCGAGCGGATCATGGTTCCGTCCAATACTGGACTGGTAGTTGCTGGGAGTTCCCCGGAGTATTTCAGCAAATGGGTTGCCAAGATGGACGATCTGGCAGCCATGTTCTCTGGGGAGGATCCGCGCACCCCCTTAAATCATCGGCTCAAGTATGCCCTTCCCCATCTGGAGATCAAGGATAACATCAAGTTTCGTCACGTTGAGGATCTCGGAAGCGAATCCGCGTATGTGATGATGGTGTCGAGTGTCTCATTTGATGACTATGAGAATGAGGCTGTTCGTTGGACCGTGGGAAATACGTTCGCGGATACCGGGATGTCATCCCCGTATTTCAAGCGTTTCCGGGATGAGCTTGGTATTGGGTATCAGGTATCCTTTGGCGGGAACGTTGATAGTGGAGCATTGGCGTATCGGATGAACGAAATTGATAGGAACAGGGTGGATGAGTTCCTGAACGAGTTTGATTCATTCATGGGATCGCTGGAGAAGCATCTCACGGAAGAGTTGCTGGAGAAAACCATCAATTCGATGCTTACGCAACAGCTGAAAGCCAACATGAAACCCGAGTTCCGAGCTAACTACTTCATCTCCAATGCTCATTTCAATCAAATCATGGGGCTGACCAAGGATTTCCGATTCCCGGGTTTCTATCTCGACAAGATCAGGAAGCTGACCGTTGATGATGTGCTGGTAGAGATCGAGAAGATCAAGAAGACCCCACGGACGACGTTCGTGGTCACGAAATAATGTTTCGAGTATGCGCAATAATCAGAAAAACGTGTGAAACCACTCTAAATACCAACATACACCACAGAAGATGTCTGATGCTTAAAAAACGACTGTCCACGCCAAAACCCGCCAATGATCATATTATGTATTGGGTAGTCGTCAACC
>RFGN01000009.1 GCA_003696645.1 Gammaproteobacteria bacterium
CCATCATCCACTCCAGTTGGCGGATGTCGGCGTGTGTTCTTCTGTCATCGTTCTTGTCCAGTCGAACAAACAATTCAAGGGAGAAGGTCTGTCGACCATTATCCCATTCGTGCTGCAGTTCCGGGTCGAGAAAGATTGACAGATTCTGATCGTGTTGTCCGGCATGCAGCGCATCCGCAGTGAAGAGTCGCCCTTCGATGCCGGTTGAACCAGCCAGTTCAAGGCCCTGACATACCGAACTCCACAATGGGAAGGTGGACAGGATTAGCGCTGAAATGAATTTCATCGAGCCCGTTTCAGACTGTTCTTGTCAAAATCCTTCTCGGTCAAGCCTGTTCTGAAGGCATAGGATTTCCACAACAGGGTGGTCGTCTTGCCGGTAATATGATTTTTCATCTCCATTCGGCCTGGGCGCCAGTACTGGTTCAGATATTGCTTGTAGTCGTGATAGGTCAGGGTTTTCAGGTGCTTGTTCTTGCGATCATAAAACTCTACCTTGACGGGATAGAACTCAGTCTTGTGGATCCATGTGATCAGACGGGTATACCCGGAATTTTTATAGGCCGGGTACTGTTCAACCACATAGGTATCCACATCGCCGATCTTTTCCTCTTTCAGAAATTTGTAGGTATATTTCTTGACCTCCTGGGAGGAAATGTCCTCGTAGGCAAATTCACTGCCCATGAAAGGCCCCGACTTGTTCTTTGAAGAAATCCGTTTGATGCGTTTGAGAGCCGGGAGATAGATCCACTGTTCATCCGGGGTCAGGGCGTGGCTGTAGCTCAGAAATGCGGTACCATTTACATCCCTGGGTGCATCGAAGACGATCAGTGTCTTGTCTCCATCTCCTTCGACTTCCAGTGCCTGACTGTGGGTTATTCGATGACTTTCCTGACCCTGCCGATTTCGCAGGATCATTTCGGAACGGGCCTTCATGTCATGCCAGCCAAGATCACGCCTGTCCGCCTCCTTGACAATGGCCAGACCCTTTTCTTCATCTGACAGACCACTGAGGTCAAGGGCAAGCAGGGGCCGAGACAAGAGGATAACGGTCACTGACAATAAAAATGGAAGGATTCTACGAGGCATGATGTTCTCCTTTTTCAAATTTCATCAACAAGGCAGGTAGAAAGAAAAAGTCGGCCAGCAAAGCAAAGGCTATGACCAGGGCACTCATCAGTCCCATGCCCGAATTCAGTTCGAAATGCGAGGTCGCCAGAACCAGGAAACCGGCGACCAACACAAAAGATGTCACGAACAGCGCCTGTCCGACATGCGTAAAGGCATAACGAATGGAGTCGGTCGGGGTCATTGATTTTTCCCGTCGGGCACGCAGATACTTGCTCAAGAAATGGACCGTATCATCAACGACAATCCCCAGGGTCATGCCACTGACGATCGACAGACTGAGGCCGACTTC
>RFGN01000464.1 GCA_003696645.1 Gammaproteobacteria bacterium
CTCTGGTGGGAATCCATAGTAATCATGAATCAGCTCGGGGTGTACTGCCGCCGTAATGGTAGCAATCGGTTCCTCCCAGTGGGCACTGAACAGGACGATAGCCTCTGGCCGAGGCAAATCTCTTGCAATCTGTTGCAGGCAGGCCACCAGTCCGGCATGGGCAGGATCATTCAACAGCGGAAGTGGCCCACCGCCATGAGAGAGAAACAGGGATTTCGGTAAATCATCCATCACGATTACATATCATCCGTCAGTTTCGCGACCTCGCCCTTGAGTTGGGCATCCAGGCTTTCATTCTTGACACGACCCTTTTCAACATCAAAATTTTCATGAAAACTCGGCAAGGAAAACTGTCCTTTGACCACACCGCCAAAATACGGCATGGCATTCACCGCAGCAGACAGGACGGTGGTGCCACCACGTGGCCCTGGTGATGTAGACAACAAGACCATCGGCTTGTCCTGATAGACCTTTTGATCCACTCTTGAACACCAGTCAAACAGGTTTTTATATGCTGCACTATACGAGCCATTATGCTCCGCAAACGAGATGATCAAGGCATCACTCTCGGCGATCTGTTGCAGAAACCGATGCGCCTGATCCGGCACCCCGCAGGCCTGCTCTCTATCCTGACTGTACAGCGGCATCTCGTAATCGTGCAGATCGAGCAGGTTGACTTCTGTCGTCTGAATCAGGCTGGCAGCGTAAGACACCAGTTTTCTATTAATGGACTGACTACTGTTGCTGGCGGCAAAGGCGGTTATTATCATGGTTTCTCCTCAATAGTTATTTCCACAGAGCATGTGAACACCCTCATTCACACCTTCTCTCTATCATGTGGCTCATAAAAATCGATTACTGGCCCCTTGGGTACAATGCCAGTCGGGTTGATGGAATGATGGCTGGCATAGTAGTGATATTTGATATGATCCATGTTGATGGTATCCGAAACGCCCGGCACCTGATACAGCTCCCGAGTATAGGCCCACAGGTTGGGGTAATCGATCAGCCGTTTTTTATTTGCCTTGAAGTGGCTGTAATACACCGCATCAAACCGAACCAGTGTTACAAATAGGCGCCAGTCAGCCTCGGTGACCTGATCTCCCAGAAGATAGCGGTTTCGAGACAATCGCAGCTCCAGATCATCCAGTGTATCAAACAGGCGATCATAGGCCCGTTCATAGGCGGCCTGGGTTCTGGCAAACCCGGCCCGATAGACGCCGTTGTTCACGTTGTTGTAAATCACTTCATTCACGGCATCGATCTCGTCTCTCAACGTTTCTGGATAATAGTCCGTGTCAGTTTTTGCAAACGCATTGAAGGCCGTATTCAGCATGCGAATAATCTCCGACGATTCATTATTGACAATCACGCCCTGTTGTTTGTCCCACAAGACCGGTACCGTGACGACACCCGTATATCCGGGAGATGATGCGCGATAGACCTCGGACAAAAAGTCAAAATGATTCACCGGATCACCCGTTGAACCTGGATAGTCCTGAAAACTCCAGCCGCGCTCGTCCAGATAAGGATGCACCACGGAAACGGAAATGATCTCTTCGAGCCCTTTCAGCTTGCGAAAGATCAGGGTGCGATTGGCCCACGGGCAGGCATAGGACACATACAGATGATAGCGCCCCGGTTCGGCCTTGAAGCCACCGATCCCACTGGGGCCGGGTAAACCATCCGCCGTCACCCAATTCCTGAAAGTCGTTTCGGAACGAACAAACTCACCATTCTGAATGCGTTCGATCTCATTTTTCATGATACGGTTTCCTTTTTTCGGTTCATCCAGGCGCGTTTTTGAACAAACTGATGGCTTTGAAAGTCACGCATGGCCTGTTCAATCTCTTCTCGACTGTTCATCACAAATGGTCCGTATTGCACAATCGGTTCTCTGATCGGTCTACCACTCACAAAGATGAAACGCGCCCCATTATCTCCGGAGTTCAGATTGAAGGCCTTGTCTTCTCCTCCCAATGTCACTAGGGTATGCGGCGAAACCGGCTTTCCATTCAATGTCCCCTGTCCCTCGAACAGATAGATAAAGCTGTTTTCATCTGGAGGTGCTTCATAATCAAATGGATGACCGGCCTGTACCGTGATATCAAAATAGGAGACCCCAGTCACCGGATCCACAATCGGTGAGTTCCGGTCCGCGAACGAACCCACCAGCACCTTCAGCTGTACGCCATCCTGCTTCACAATCGGAAAGGCCTCGGCAGGATATTCCTGATATTCCGGATCGTCCATCTTGTTGGCTGCGGGCAGATTGATCCAGAGCTGGAATCCACGCATCAGCCCGGCCTCCTGCTTGGGCATCTCGGAGTGAATCACGCCACTGGCTGCCTTCATCCACTGTGCCGATCCCGGCCCAAGATGGCCCGTGTTGCCCATGCTGTCCTGATGCTCCATGTGCCCATCAATCATGTAGGTGAAGGTATTGAATCCACGATGCGGGTGATCAGGAAACCCCGCCAGATACTCATTGGGGTTTTCACTGCTGAAATGATCCAGCATGATGAAGGGATCATGGTTTTTCAGGGAATGTGTTCCTATCGTTCGATGTACCGTGACGCCTGCCCCCTCAGAAAGTCGCGTGGCAGAAACAAAACGGGTAGCTGTCTGTGTTGTCATGATTTCCCCATCATTAAATCTATAGTTTGATCCAGGAAGTATCACACAATCGAAACGGTAGGCTGTGTATTTGCCGTTTTTTTCCTGTTATCGATGCTGAAGGCCCCGGCTCCCTGCCCAAAAATCATCAGAAATCCACCGGCAATCGCCACATTTTTCATAAACATGATCATCTGTATCTGATCGGCAAAATCATGGTGAAAGATGACAGCTGAGATTAATGAAAACCCCGCCAGAGTGAAGGCCGCTCGGCGTGCCTGCCAACCGATAATAACGGCCAGTCCACCGACGATTTCCAGACCGATGACCAAAGGCAATAATTGGCCAGGCACCCCCATCGCGTCCATATAACCCTGCGTCGCAGCATAGGCTCCCAGTTTGCTTAAACCGGCCAGTAGAAAAAGTTGACCCAGAAATACACGTGCGATCAAGGGACTAATGTTTTGCATGATTGACTCCTATGTGTTGATTCAGAATGTTTTCAAGTGACTCATGCACATTGCCATGAGGTTGAACACAGTATTTCTGTTGCTGTTTTTGAAATAAACAGTACACTGCGAAAATGTTTGTTCTTGTATTTTGAACAATA
>RFGN01000465.1 GCA_003696645.1 Gammaproteobacteria bacterium
GGTCACCTTTACCAGCAGGCTGTCAAAGAAGGGCGAAATGACCGAACCGGCGTAGGCATTGCCGCCGTCCAGCCGGATGCCGAAGCCAGCCGGCGACCGATAGGCTATGATGCGGCCGTAGTCAGGCTGAAAGTTCTCGGCAGGTTTTTCAGTGGTAACCCGGCACTGGATGGCGTAACCGTGGCATTCAATGTCGCTTTGCTTTGCAATGTTCAGCTTTTCGTGGTCGAAAGAATGCCCCTGGGCAATGAGGATTTGGGCCCTGACGATGTCGATGCCGGTCACCTCTTCCGTAACGGTGTGCTCCACCTGAATGCGTGGATTCACCTCGATGAAATAAACCTGTTCATCTTCGTCAACGAGGAATTCAACCGTGCCGGCATTGTTGTACTGCACGTGCCGGGCAATTTTCAGAGCGTAATCGTAAAGCTGCTGACGGGTTTCTGGCTTCAGGTTTACCGAAGGAGCAATTTCCACCACCTTCTGAAAGCGGCGCTGCACGGAGCAGTCCCGCTCGTAAAGGTGGAAGATGTTACCGTAATTGTCACCCAGGATCTGCACCTCGATGTGCTTTGGGTTTTCGATGAATTTTTCTAGGAAAACCGTGTCGTCGCCAAAGGCATTGAGGGCTTCTTTTCTGGCTTCGGTGTAATTGCGACGCAATTCTTCATCGGAGCGGCAGACGCGCATGCCGCGCCCGCCACCGCCGGAGGCAGCTTTAAGGATTACCGGATAGCCGATGCTGGCTGCCCAGGCCACGGCCTCTTCTGCAGTGCCAAATCCCGAAGCACCCGGTATGAGCGGCACCCCGGCCTCGGTGGCTATTTGCTTGGCTTTTACTTTATCGCCCAGCGCCTCCATCACTTCCGGCCCCGGCCCTATGAAAGTGATGCCGGCCTCCTGGCAAGCCCTTACGAAGTCCACATTTTCCGACAGAAAACCATAGCCGGGGTGGATGGCGTCCACGCCGTGTTTTCGGGCCACACGGATGATCTCCCCGATGTTCAGGTAGGGTTTGAGCGGGTCGTTGTCGGCACCGATCTGGTAAGCCTCATCGGCTTTCAGGCGGTGCAGGGAGAAGCGGTCTTCATAGGTGTAAACCGCCACCGTGCGAATGCCCAGCTCCGTGGCCGCCCTGAAGATGCGGATGGCGATTTCACCGCGGTTGGCAACGAGTAGTTTTTTGAATGGTCTGGCCTGGGATGAATTCATGTGAGAAGGAGTTGATTAAGGGGTTTTGAATATTGCATTGGCAGGGCTGTGAGCAAAGGTAACAAAGAGTGGAAAGGAGGATTGATCTCTTTCATTTGACTTCGCCGTCGGCAAACAGGCTATTATGCTGGAGCCAAATTTATTGCCAGAACAGGCGTAAGAAAAAAAAGGATTTGGTGATGAAGAGGTGAAATTGAATGTTTAACCAAAATTCATTTATCATGAAATCTCGGGTTTTCTTCTTGATGCTTTGCGCCGGTTTGTTCTTCACTTCTTCCTGTAAAAAGACCGCAACTGATGACCTGTGTGTGCCTTCCCTCAATCTTGAGGTTTTTGATTCTCAACTGCGTGGCAATCTCACTACCGGATTGAAGGGTTATACTTACCTGATCATGAAAGACGGGCAGGTGAAATACACTTATTCCAACGGTGAAGCCCGCAGCCACGAAGATGGTTACCAGCCCTGGGATGAGTTTCAAACCATGCATGTGGCCTCCATCAGCAAAACCATCTCCACTGTTGCTACCCTGCGGCTGCTGAAAATGAAAGGTCTTAGTGTAGATGAAGGAATCGGCAAGTACCTTCCCCCCCATTGGGACTTAGGGCTGAATGTCAAGTACATCACTTTTAGCGAGTTGATGAGCCAGCGGACCGGATTTTACAATGTTCTCAATGAGAGTGAAGACCTGTCCACCAAATATGAAGGCTTGAGAAAAATGGTAGCAGCCGGTGCCAATGGCCTGAATACTCGTAAATACTCCAATGTCCACCACGCACTGCTCCGGGTAATTCTTCCGGTGTTGTGGGATTACCCCAACATCAGCGGCCGGATTTATGACGATGATTATACGGCAATGCGTTACGAGCAGATCGTAAACACCCTGGTGTTCCAACCTTTAGGCATCCAGGCTGAGCTCAAAGATGACGATCCAAACGGGGGTGTATTGGCATACAGCTCAGGTACGGATCCGAAAGGAACATTTGAAGAGTTTGATTATACCAAATCCGCCGGAGGCTACGGTTGGGTGCTTTCAGCCTATGATCTGGCAAAATTCTGGGCCTACCTGTGGCACTGCAATGAACTCATTGACGAATCGCAACGCCAGGCCATGCGCACCACTGAAATGGGTTTGTGGAATTCCGGCAATACTACCGGTGGCCGGTATTATTGTAAACTTGGAGGATGGTTCAGAACCGTGAATGGATTTGAACACTGGCTCAGAAGCGCTGCTGTTGAATTTCCTGATGGTACGGCTGTGGTACTCTTCGTCAATTCTACCTCTTCCAGGGGCTTAAGGGATATCATTGTTGATGCTTATGAAAAGTCTTTTGGTTGCTTCTGAACAGGCTGCACTTGAAACAAATATTGGTCTGAACAATCTTGAGCCCTCCGGATGGAGGGCTTTTTCAGTGTTCAGCAAGGTGTCGGGCAAAGTGCTTTGTATTTGCGTTGCCTGGGCCTTTCCCGGCAATCCCTCATTTCAGCTAACTTCCGCCCCGAAACAGAAGTCTGATCATGCCTGAGCTGAAATACAACCGCTGGTGGCAGGTGCCAATGCTGATAGTCCTGGCGTTGCCACTGTTTCTGCACCTGGGCCGGGCGCCCGTGAGCGCCTGGGACGAGGCATTGTTTGCCATGCGGGCGGCATACATGGCCGAGGAGGGGCACTACCTTCCAGACTACGATCATTGGATTCCAAAAGGCGCTTTTCATCCGAACAGCAAGCCGCCTTTCACCACCTGGATTCAAGTGGTTTTTTTGAAAGTTTTCGGA
>RFGN01000466.1 GCA_003696645.1 Gammaproteobacteria bacterium
AATGATGCGCTGTATGTGGGTGCCGACGGCCGCCTGCACATGGGCTCACCCACAGGCCCGACCGTGTCGGGGCAGATCGATGCGCTGCAGCTGCCGAACGGCCCGGCCGAGGCGGGGGCTGATGTGACTATCCCGAGACTGGACGGGGGCAATCTTCTTCCAAATGGAAGCTTCAGCGTGGGATTGGAGAACTGGACAGGGTTTGGGGCCTTCCTGAATTCTACAAATGTAACGGCAATGAGCAGCGGCGGGTATGATGGTGGTCCGTATGCTGAGGTTGTCCTTAATGCGGGCACTGCTAACAATGGCTGGGGCGCCCTCCAACAGAGCAATGCTTTACCTGTGAGCGAGGGGGATGTTCTCGTTATTTCTGGAGCTATCAAAGGGCCTTCCGGTGCGAAATCAACAGGCTACATACGCATTTGGTTCCGTGATGCAGCAAATAATCTTATCTCCCTCAGATATGGCCCAGGCGCCTCAGGAGACGGGACTTGGAAAGATGTGCGGCATGTGGAGGTCGCGCCGGCCGGAGTGGCTAGGTGGTATATCGACTTCTTAGTAATAAACCAAAGCAGCGCATCGCTACCAACGTCAGAAACCTGGGGTTTTGACGCCGGGCGGGTATACTTCCTTCCTAAAAATGCAGATGATGTATTTGAGAGCTCGACCAAGAAATGGGCTGCTGAGTCGGGTGCTGACATCACCGGCTCCCACATTTCTGCAGGCTTTACAGATCAAGGTGCCCTCGCAACTCGCAATGACGTGGACATCGCACTAAGCCATATCAGAGACAATGGAATTGCGGTAGACGCTGACCTGCTGCGGAATGACCGTCTGGATGTCTTGGATGATGGTCGCATTAGGTATGGAGGAACAACTGTTCTTCCTGGGCAGGTCAAATTCTATTCGCTCCCTTCCCGTCCGCGCAACTGGCAGAACATTGTGCGGAAGCCGAGTTTTGATGATGGCGATCTCGGAGACTGGAGGGGTGGTGGCTCAAACACGGTCTCTACTGTCTCTGTGACTGGAGTGCCGTTCTCCAAAGCCATGGAAGTTTATTCTCCGAACGGTAGCTGGGATGCGATTGAGGATTACACAACTGTCCCTGTAGAAGAGGGCCAGAAGGTCTATATTGAGGGCTGGTTGGATACATCCCAGTCATCTGTCCAAGCTTCAATTCTCGTTGCAGTAAGAGACGAGAACTTTGCAGCGTTCTCTTGGCTTGGTGCTCCTCTTGCTGCGGGGAATGGGTGGACAAAGGTGTCTGCCACAGTAACCCTCCCTGCCGGTGCACGGTATATTCAGCCGGTCATTGGTTGGCACGCCAATGCAGGTGACCGTGTCCTCGTCGGCCCAATGTATATCGGTGTAATGGAGCGTGGAGCTGACATCACAAGCTCTCATACTGCAGCCGCGATCGTTGGGCAGGGCTCTGGTGCCACCGCGAATACCCTGGCGGAACTCAACGCCACTGAAGGGGCAAAACTCGCTGGCATTCAGGATGGAGCCGACAGAACCTACAAAGTGTCTGGCGAGATTTCTTTGACAACCGCTGATAATGGGACATGGGTCCGTGTTCTGAAGTGGAGCGGGTTCAATGGTAGAGGAGGTATCTACGCAACACTTTCCAACTCCGGCGGAACCTGGGCAGCCTTTTCCATTGACCTCTTCGCCAGTGTGGATTGGGGTGGGAACCCGACGCTTACAATTCGCCACTCTTCAGCTCCTTTTGGTTCAGGCCAAGCCGCGATCAGAGTCGTTGCGGACATAAATGCTGGGGCCACATATCTGGAAATGAAAATCCCTAATCTCACTGGGTATGCCATACTCCATGTCGAGGCTAGAGATATTCCAGCGTCCGGCATTAACATGAATTCTCTGGTCATTGATGAGGTGCACAACACTTCAGTTCCAACCGGTGCAATGGTTGCAGAAGAAGATGATCTTTCTTCTCCGGTTTCTGCCGTCTCTAATATAGGCAATGCAGCACTACTTCGGGATGGTCGTGTCAGGATAAACAATATCCATCCTTTTGGAACAGATGGTCTGCTGGCATCAGGCTTGCATCCATTCGATCGCCTCACAGGGAGAACTGCCGACAAGTTGACATATATTGCGGGGCAAA
>RFGN01000467.1 GCA_003696645.1 Gammaproteobacteria bacterium
CCCGGTATGCATGGCACCACCTTTGGTGGCAACCCGTTCGCCTGTGCCATTGCGCTGGCGACCATAAACGCGATGGATGAAGGCGGTTTCATGGAAAATGCCAGCATGATCGGAGAATATATATTGGGTTTGCTGAATGATGCCTTGGCCGACTGTGCCGGAGTAAGCGAGGTTCGAGGTCAAGGGTTGATGATTGGTATCGAGCTGGATCGGCCCTGTGCGATGCTGGTGCAGCAGGCCCTGCAGCAGGGGATACTGATCAATGTCACGGCAGGGCAGGTGATTCGGTTATTGCCACCATTGATCCTGCAGAAGAAGGAGGCCGATGTCCTGGTGAGCACATTGGTCGATTTGATTCGAAAATTTGTAAACTGATTAAGAGAAAAAGGACTGTCATGAATCATTTTCTGACGCTCAGGGACCTCTCAGCAGAAGCGCTGCAACAGATTGTCCAGCGAGCCATCGAACTCAAACGCTCCCCGCATAGTGCTGGAAGTGCATTACAGGGTCGAACGCTGGGAATGATCTTCGAGAAGTCCTCGACCCGAACGCGCGTCTCGGCGGAGGTCGCCATGGCGCAGATGGGAGGACATGCGATTTTCCTGTCGCCACGTGACACGCAGTTGGGGAGAGGGGAGCCCCTTGAGGATACGGCAAGAGTCCTGTCCAGAATGGTGGATGCCGTATTTATCCGCACCGATGCGCATGAAAAGCTGCAACGATTCGCAGAGCATTCACGCGTACCGGTCATCAATGCCCTTTCGGATCTTTTTCACCCCTGCCAGTTGCTGGCAGATATGCAGACCTTCCATGAACAGCGTGGCGATATTCGCGGGGCCACGGTGGCCTGGGTCGGGGACGGCAATAATATGTGTCATTCCTATATCTACGCCGCGCAGCAATTCGGTTTTTCGCTGAGATTGGCCTGTCCGCCCGGTTATGGGCCGGACCCAGAGATCCTGCAGGGTGCAGAATCGGTTCAGGTCTGTGACAGCCCTGAGGCCGCAGTCCGCAATAGTGATCTTGTGGTGACCGATGTCTGGGCAAGCATGGGGCAGGAATCCGAACAGGTTGCCCGTGAAAAGGCCTTCGCCGGTTATCAGGTAGATGAAGATCTGATGGCCTTGAGTC
>RFGN01000468.1 GCA_003696645.1 Gammaproteobacteria bacterium
CGGCCATGAAAGATTTCAGTCAATTCATGATCGATCTCTTCCTCGATCGAGGTATATTCCCTTTCTGAAAGATCCTCTGCCTTGACATTGAACAGGTAGTTGCCCACTGCAAACTCCTTGAGGCGCATCTTGGTATGGAACATCTGTTCACCATACACATTCACATCCATCATCTGGTAGGTGGTCTTGGTATCTTCGGACATGAACTCCTGTATGGAGTTGATATCGTGGTCGATAAAATGCTTGGTACCATCCGTATCACGGGTAAACCCCCTTACACGATAATCAATGATAACGATATCAGATTCAAAACTGTGGATGAGATAATTCAATGCCTTCAGCGGTGAAATATGGCCACAGGTGGAAACATCGATATCGGCCCGGAAGGTACTGATTCCTCGTGTGGGGTGTATCTCTGGGTAGGTATGCACAGTGATATGGCTCTTGTCCAGGTGCCCCACAATGGCCTCGGGTAATGGGCCGGGTTCCTGCGGGGTCTCTTCTACACCACCAGGCGGCACATCCCCTTCCGCAATCAGCATCGTGACGCTGGCCCCATGAGGTTCATAATCCTGATGGGCAATATTGAGGATATTGGCATTGATGATCTCGGTCACATCCTTGAGGATCTGAACCAGACGATCTGCGTTATAGGCCTCATCGATATAGGCAAGGTAACTATTGAGATCCTCACGGGTTCTGGCATAACAGACATCATAGATATTGAAGCTGAGACTCTTGGTCAGGTTATTGAACCCTTCCAGCTTTATCTTTTTCCTGCGCATGTCGTCAACTGGCAGAGATGGGAGGATGATGGATCATCTGCACGGTATTTCCATCAGGATCGAAACAGTAGAAACTTCTTGCTCCATCCCGATGCGTTCTCGGGCTGGTCTTCATGACAACTCCGCGGGATTTCATGAACAGATACCAGTCATCGACGTCTCCCGGCTTATCGAGAATAAAGCCGATATGATCGAGCCTTTGTGGGCCGGAATGATCAACCTCCCCGGGGAAACGATGCAATGCCAGATTGTCATTGCCTGAGGTCAGATAGAAGTTGTCCGGATCGGGATTCCATTCAATCCGCATTCCCAGGACCTGCGTATAAAACTCGACACAATCGTGCAGATGTTCCACGAACAGGGCCACATGACGCATGCCTGCGGTAGGGCCAGGTCTTTTTATATCAGCATCCATCTGTCTCGATGGTGAAATCATGGGTGATTGTGCAGGCCTTGCCCAGCATGATCGAGGCCGAGCAATATTTCTCTGCAGAAAGGTTGACGGCTCTGCTTACTGCCTTTTCATCCAACCCCTTCCCGGAAACGAAAAAATTCAGGTGTATCCGGGTAAAGACCTTTGGGTCGGTATCGGCACGCTCGGCATTGATCTCAACCCTGCAATCCGCAACGGCATGTCGGCCCTTTTTCAGAATATGTACCACATCGAAGGCACTGCAGCTTCCCAGGCCAAGCAATAGCAGTTCCATCGGCCTTGGCCCCCGGTTTTGTCCTCCTGCCTCCGGTGGTCCTTCGATGACCAGCGCATGGCCACTTCCGGTTTCACCCACAAAAATGGCCTCATCCAGCCAGCGGATTTTCGCTTTCATCTTTCGGTATTTCCTTGCATAAATAGTGCCCTCAGGGCTTTGCCCGGATCATCTTCACGCATCAATGCCTCACCGACAAGAAAGGCATGGACGCCATGATCACGCATTGTACAGACATCTGTTCTTGTGTGAATACCACTTTCTGTTACGACCAGGCAATGATCGGGGATGTCTCCAAGGAGATCAAAGGTGGTCTGCAATGAGGTATCGAAGGTATGCAGATCGCGATTATTTATCCCGACAAGGTGTGGGCCAACATCCAGTGCGCGTTGCAACTCATCCCCATCATGTACCTCGATCAATACATCCATACCCAGCTCACGTGCCAATGAATACAATTCATTCATCTGTCCCTTGCCGAGCGCTGCAACAATCAAAAGGATGCAATCGGCACCGATAGAGCGGGCCTCGTAGACCTGATAGGGATCGATCATGAAATCCTTGCGCAGAACCGGCACAGAACAGGCCGCTCTGGCCTGTTCAAGATAGTCTTTGCACCCCATGAAATATTGTTCATCCGTGAGTACCGAGAGACAGGCCGC
>RFGN01000469.1 GCA_003696645.1 Gammaproteobacteria bacterium
GAAGAGAGTGAAGCAACCTGCAGGGGAGCATCATCGCCGGCAATACTGCTTAATGTCACAGTATGCGGTTCACCTTCATGACCATTCCAGGTAACCGTCGTCGTGATCGTGGCAAACTTGCTTGAACCACCACTGGCACTAACATTCCAATCCACTGTATAGGTCGCGTCCTCGTATGGAACAGTTGTCTGTCCAGATGAGGCGTTAAGAAGTTGATTAAACGCGTCACTGTTACGAAGATCCCGAAGTTGTTCGATCTTCTTCTCGGCCAGCTTGGATGCAATGGTCTTCTGCTTCGCCAGATTATTGCTCTCGGAGACATTTCCCTGGAATGAGGCCAGTGCAGTAAGGGTGATACCGAGAACCACAATGGTAATCAATATCTCGATCAGGGAGCTACCGCGTTGCCTGAACAACCCCCCCTTGTGTTTCATCTGTCGTTTCATCATACACCTCCGTAGTGTGACTATCCTAAATTGTTATAACTCTTCCCATGAGCCTGGCACCCGTTCGATCATCATGATCTTGGCCAGCGCCGCGGCAATATTGGCATCTGCCGTGACATTCAATCCACCGTTACTGGTGAATTGTCCTTCCACTGCCAGGCGTCCGTTGACCGTCAAACTGCCTCCATTTGGGGTTGTCCAGGCCCCGGAGACTGGTCTGACATAGACGATGCCATTGATTGCAGTGGTCGATGCAATCTGCAGATCCCCAATTACGATCAACATGATCGGTTTGGTGGATGTGCCCCAAGTTGTCGCCGATGACAGATTCAGAGTACCTTCAACAACGACCACCTGATGTCTACCGAGAGCGGCGGTCAGGCTACTGTCGGTACAGGTTGTTGTCTGACAATCTATACTGGTTCCCAGCACTTTTACAGTGTTAAGTATCTTAGCGGCCTGATTGCTCTGACCGGCGGCAAACCCATTGCCGATGAAGCGAAGAAAGAAGCTGTTTCCACTGCCGAGACCCACCCCGGAATCCATTACCACCTGATTGACAGGAAGCTGAAAAATACCCGAACCGGGTGGTGTCTCTGCCGGGCTTTCCGTACCTCGTTGGCTCACCAATATGGGTGCAGCGTTACCAAACGTCACGCTCCCACCGGTCATCAGACTTATATCACCACTTGTCGTATTGAGCCGAACATTGCCAGACAGACTGGTATTTCCCAGTGTCACCAGTGCCGGAGCAAGACCATTGATGGCAGGCAATTGCGGAGGATCATTGACTGGCCGAATGGAAAGCAGACTCTGTCGGATGGATTTGTGTACCGGGCAGTTGGTGCGGGTTGTTGACGAGATCGTGGCACAGCTGCAGGCATCCGTACAACCGACACTGACGATCTGCAGTTCGCTGTAATCATAAGGGTTCGGATTGACCAGAGAGGCCCCGAAGGAATGCACCGGATTGGTCAACCCTGGTGGCACGGAATCACTGATGATCTGATTGGGCACACAACGATTGGCCACCGAATCCTTGCTGGCAGCATCGATACAGCCATCATTGTTTGCATCCTTCAATAGTGTTGATGTCTGCACATAGGCTTGATCCCGCATGCTTGCCATCACCCGTTCCATACCGGAATCGGCGGCATGCAGCGCGACCAGGGCGCGTGTTTCATTTGACGAGATCCGCTGTTCCGTAACCGAGGCCATCGAGCTGTACAGGGAGATGGCCGTCAACATGAACAACAGGATCAGCACAATCGGCAGGGTGGAAAAACCGGATTGTCTCGCAGAAATCGGATATCGCATCAACCTTCTCCTCCTAACCGGTAACCTGTACATTACGGATCTTGACCGTATCATGCAGACTCCGCACCACATTCGGATCAGAGGCCAATGTCCCCTGCAGGGAAATCTTGACGATCAACAGCTTGGCCTTGAGCTGACCCGGGGGTAATACAACATTACAGCTGGCCAGCAGTTGGTTGGGGACCACCGAGACATTGAAGCATTGCTCGTTGGAGGCATCGAAAATCAGTTGGGTGATCTTGACCTGGCTCGAGGTGATGCGCTGCCAGCCGCTGCTGTTGCAACCATAAGATGCGCCATTATTCCCACTGAACATCTCCAACTTGCCGTTCTTGAGCCGAAATCCGTGGCGTTCATCGATACCGGGCCCCATGTCCAGACTGCCATTGGCAGTCGGAGGATTGCCGCGCCGTTCATCATAGGCATAGAGAATGCAACTGCCGATGGAATTGGTTCCAGGAACATTCAACATATAGGGCACCTGGGTAAAAGGGTTGTTGCCATTGGCCAGAAAGGCAGCCACGCCGCCTCCATTGAAGCCGGCCCTACGGATATCCCTGACCATCAGGGACATGGAAGATCGCAATTCCTGAACCAGATGGGTACGTTTCAGGTTTTTGGCCGAATTGCCCATGACCCCCAGCGTAATGGTCAGTACCCCGGCAATCAGGATCAGGCTGATGGCCGAGGAGATCAGCATCTCGACCAGGGTGAAACCGGCCTGTCGGGCCATTATCTGCCTTCCTGAAAGGATCATTCCCCGTTCTGGTTTCATGGTGCCACTGTGCAGTCCTTGGGATACCCATGAACCCCTTGCGGGTTGCTGTGATTTGGGTTGGAGCACACCCGCACCATCCCCAGGCGGCTCATGACAACACTGATGTAGAGGTTATCCGGATTCACATAGGTCATCGTGCCATTGACAAAGGTATTGCCACTTTGTGGCATGCCGCGAATATCATCGAAAGTGAAATTGAAGGTTGAGCCGGTTCCGAGATTAGAACGCAGGGTTACATTGGGATAATCCACGCCTTTGACCACCCTCAAAGAACCATCCACAACACAGGCGTTAGTCGATGTCACCGCCGCCGTACAATCACAGGTCCGGTTCTGATCGGTCATCCCCAGACACCAGTTGTCGCCTTTCTTGATGTTGATGTTCATTTTCTTGTTGCGCAGGATGGCCTCGCTCTTGGCCAGTTGCAGATGGCTGTAGCCGGCCTCTACCGCTCCCTTGAGGCGGCTCTTGTTGATCTGACTGATCATTGCGGGTACCCCCATTGACAGCAAGACAGCCAGAATGGCCACCACTACAATAAGCTCCAGTACCGTAAAACCACGGATTGTATTCATGCAAAAAAACCGCTGATCCTGTGACAGTCATACTATACCCTGCCGGGATCGTTTACCCTATTCATCACAACACCTTTTGCCTGCTGATTATGGCCTTTTGTCCAATTGAACCCGACATTGCCCGATAAACGCGTTGACGCCTTGTGTGAATGCAGTACACTGACGTCCATGAGATCGCTATGGAGCAAATCTGCCATGCCAAGAATTCGTGGTTTCTCTCTCATTGAGCTGATGATCGTGCTGGCCATCATCACCATCATCGCTTCCATCGCCGTGCCGTCGTACATGAACCAGGTGCGCAAGAGCAAACGCACCGACGCCATGTCTGCCCTGCTCAAGATGAAGATGGAAGAGGAGATCTGGCGCTCTGACCACCCCAGTTACACCTCGGAGATGGGGGCGGCCGGACTGAATCTTCCCACGACTACGGAAGGCGGTTACTATACCCTGTCCATCCCTGAAGCCACTGCCTATGCCTTCACCCTGAAGGCCACTGCTGTGGGTGACCAGGCCAATGATGGCGTTGGCGGCCAGACCTGCAAAATCCTTACCATCGATCAGAATAATAACAAAAGCCCCGATGTCTGCTGGATAAAATGACCACATCGCCCATGACTGAGTGCATTGTCATCGGTGGTGGCGTCATGGGTCTGATGACAGCCATTGAACTGCGCTGGTCCGGCCTGACGGTTGAGATCTACGAACGCCAGCATATCGGCAAAGAGGCATCCTGGGCGGGCGGCGGCATTCTGGGTTCCCTTCACCCTCTGAACGAATCTGCAGCCAACCTGCAGCTGATTGCCTGGGGCCAACGGCATTATCCGGAGCTGGCCGAGCGCCTGCATGTTTCAACCGGCATTGACCCGGAGTATTACCCCTGTGGCATGTGGTGGCTTACGGAAGAACCTGATACAGCCATCGCCATGCAACGTTGGGCAAGGGATCAAGCCCTGTCACTTGATATCATGCAAGCCTCAGAGATATCCGAGCCGGGAAAACTGAACATTTCGGATAATACCCTGATCCTTTCTCTCCCGCAGATCGCATCCATTCGCAACCCGCGCTTGTTGCGAGCCCTTCATCATTACGCCTTGCAGATCGGGATTACCATTCACGAGAATTCCCCCGCACGGCTCATTGCACAATCGCCATCAACCCTGCAGGTTCAGATTGCTGATCAAATACGAACCGCCAATCATATCATCCTGACCGGTGGAGCCTGGAGTTCACAAATCCTCCCTGGAGAGGTATTGGACATTCGACCAGTGAAGGGTCAAATGCTGATTTTTTCACCTGAATCCCCACTGCTTGAGCATATTGTGGTTGCGGGGGATCATTATCTTATTCCCAGAAAGGATGGTCGCATCATTTCTGGGAGCACCGTTGAGGAATGTGGTTATGACAAGACTCCCAGTGATACCGCAGCTTCCATGCTTGCAGAAAAGGCCTGCCAGCTCCTGCCAGAACTGGAGACAGTCCCGGTGGAAAAACACTGGGCCGGATTGCGACCCGGAACCTGTCGATCCACCCCCTATATCTGCAGACATCCAAACTACAGCAACCTCTATCTCAATACGGGACATTACAGAAACGGCTTTTCCATGGCCCCGGGAGCAGCCCACCTGATTGCAAGCCTGATCACTGGCACATCACCTGCGCTGAGTCCGGAACCTTATACCTACCTGCCTGAAGAGACAAGGATGCTGGCATGATGCATCAGAAACACCTCTCGAACCTTGCTGGCAGCTTGCCTTGGTCGCGCAGACTCGCTAAACTTTTTTGCCACCCACCTGTCATCATGGAGTGATCATGGCCACATCATCCAAAAAAAAGGATAACCGTTCTCTGCAGGGCAACAGCCTGGCACGCCAGCTGATCGCTGATGGAATCCTGAGTCAGAAGACCCTGGATGAATACCAGGAGGCCAATCTGGATGAACCGATTCCTCTGATCCGTTACCTGGTCAAGCATAATGTGGCCAGCAGCTATCAGATTGCCCTGGCCGTCTCACGGGATTTTGGCATGCCTCTTCTTGATCTGGATGCCATCGACAGGGATTCCATCCCCCTGCACCTGATCGATGAAAACCTGATCTATCGTCATAATGCCTTGCCACTCTATCATCGCGGCAAGCGTCTGTTCGTCGGGATCACCGACCCCTCCAACATAGAGGCATTGAACAATTTCAAGTTCCATGCCGGATTGAATACCGTTCCTGTCCTTGTTGAGGAAGACAAGCTGACCCAGTTCATGGACAGCATGGGTCAATCCAAGTTTGACGAGATGATGGATATCGCCGACATGGAAGGTGCAGACGGCGTTGATGTGGTAGAAGATTTTGAAGACGACAGCGATGTCACCACCATCAGCGAGGATGATGCCCCGGTAGTCCGTTTCGTCAACGGCATCCTGCTGGATGCGATACGCAAGGGGGCCTCCGATATCCATTTTGAACCCTATGAGAAGAAATATCGTGTCCGTTTCAGACAGGACGGCATGCTCAACGAGGTCGCCAGCCCGCCAGCATCCATGGCAGCCAAGATCGCTGCCCGCATCAAGGTCATGGCCAAACTGGACATATCCGAAAGACGTGTCCCCCAGGATGGCAAGGTGCGCCTGGCCATCAGCAAGAACAAGGCCATCGATCTGCGTACCAGTACCTGTCCGACGATTTTCGGAGAAAAGATCGTGATGCGTATCCTGGACCCGGCCAGCATCATGCTGGGAATAGAAAAACTGGGGTTTTCCGAGGCGCAACGCCCTCTTTTCGAGGCCGCCATTGCCCGCCCTCACGGCATGGTCCTGGTAACCGGCCCAACCGGAAGTGGTAAAACCGTGACCCTGTACACGGCCTTGGGTATCCTCAATACCGAGTCCCGCAATATTTCTACCGCAGAAGATCCGGCCGAAATGGCCATTCCAGGAGCCAACCAGGTCAATGTCAATCCCAGACAGGGACTGACCTTCGATTCTGCACTGCGTTCCTTTCTGCGCCAGGACCCGGATGTCATCATGGTTGGGGAAATCCGTGATCTTGCCACCGCCGAGATTGCCATCAAGGCAGCACAGACCGGACACATGGTACTGTCTACCCTGCATACCAATGACGCCCCCCAAACCCTCGACCGTCTGGCCAAGATGGGCATCCCAACCTTCAACATTGCCACAACTGTAAAATTGATCATTGCACAACGCCTGGCCAGAAGATTGTGCACTTCCTGCAAACGCCCCATTGACATCCCGAAAGAGGAACTGCTCAAGCAGGGTTTTACCGAAGCGGATCTCGAACAGGATTTCACTCTTTATGAGGCAGTGGGGTGCAGCAAGTGCAATGAAGGTTACAAGGGGCGGGTTGGGCTCTATCAGGTCATGCCCGTCTCCGAGACCATGAGCAACATGATCATGGAAGGCGCGAATACCCTTGCCATCGCCAACCAGGCGAAACAAGAGGGCATCAAGGATCTGCGCGAATCTGGCCTGGAAAAGGTCATGCAGGGGATAACCAGTCTGGAAGAAGTCAACCGAGTAACCGTGGAATAAGATCATGGCTGAAACAGCATCAAATAAAACCATTTTCCTGTGGACCGGCAAGGATAGAAAGGGTGCCGCAACCAAGGGTGAGATCGAGGCCGCCAATGTCGCCGCCGTCAGGGCCCAGCTCCGCTCACGAGGCATCCTCGTCAAGTCGGTACGCAAGAAAAGGCAAAAGGGTTCTGCAATGGGCAAGAAAACCCGTATCCCTGCCAAGGAGATCGCAATCTTCAGTCGCCAGATGGCCACCATGATCGCCGCCGGGGTCCCGATCGTAGAGGCCATCGACATGATTGCCTCCGGTCACGACAACCCCGGAATGCGTCACATGCTGAACCAGATCAAGGCCGATATTGAATCGGGCAGCACCTTCACCGATGCGCTGCGCAAGTTTCCGCTACAGTTCGACCGGCTGTATTGCAGCCTCGTCGAGGCTGGAGAACAGGCCGGTATCCTTGAAACCCTGATGAACGAGATTGCGGTCTATCAGGAAAAGATCGAATCGGTGAAGGCCAAGATCAAGAAGGCGCTGTTCTATCCGATCGCTGTCATCGCGGTCGCCCTGGTCGTCACCTTTATCCTGATGATCTTTGTCATCCCGCAGTTCGAGGAACTGTTCAAGGGGTTTGGCGGAGATCTGCCTGCCTTTACCCTGCTGGTCCTGGATATCTCGGCGGTGGTTCAGGATAAATGGTGGCTGATCCTGCTTGCCATCGGTGGCAGTATCTATGCCTTCATTCAGGCCAAGAAGCGATCGGAAGCCTTCGCCAACCTGGTCGACAAGACCCTGCTGAACTTCCCGGTCATTGGTGACCTGCTGCGCAAGGCCACCGTCGCCCGTTTCTCGCGTACACTGGGTACCATGTTTGCAGCCGGGGTTCCCCTTGTCGATGCCCTGCAATCGGTCTCCAGTGCTGCCGGGAATGTGGTCTACAGCAACGCGATCCTGAAAATGAAAGACGAGGTCAGCGTCGGCATGCCGATGAATGTCGCCATGGCCCAGACCAAGCTGTTTCCACATATGGTGGTACAGATGCTGCGTGTCGGCGAACAGACCGGTGCCATCGATACCATGTTGGGCAAGGTTGCCGACTTCTATGAAGAAGAGGTCGATACGGCAGTCGAATCCATGAGCAGCCTGATGGAACCCTTTATCCTTGTGGTACTGGGTGGCCTGATCGGTAGCCTGGTCGTTGCGATGTACCTGCCGATCTTCAAGCTCGGCTCCGTCGTCTAGGCGTCTCACCCGATGGATATCTCATCTCCCGGGCTGACAGCCCTGATCGTGGCGGTGTTTGGCCTGACTGTGGGCAGCTTCCTCAATGTCGTCATCCACCGCCTGCCACGCATGATCCGATCTGAATGGTTGCAGCAGTGCAAGACCTTTTTATGGCAAGGCGTTCGCTTCGATGAAGATGAGTCGTACGATCATATCAATCTGGTCTATCCCGATTCTCGCTGCCCGTACTGTCATCATGAGATCCGATTCTATGAGAACATCCCGGTCATCAGTTACCTGTTTCTGCGTGGCCGCTGTACTTCCTGCAAGACTCCGATTTCCATCCAGTACCCCCTGGTTGAACTGTCTACCGCCCTGCTCTCTGCCATCGTAGGCTGGCACTATGGCTTCAGTTGGCAAACCCTTGCTGCCCTCATTCTGACCTGGGGACTGGTCGCCCACACGGTCATCGACATTCACCACCAGATCCTGCCCGACAATATCACCTATCCGCTGTTATGGCTGGGTCTGCTCTGCAATACCAGTGGTCTGTTTACCGATCCCGTTTCTGCAATCTTCGGTGCGGCTGCCGGGTATTTGATCCTGTGGACCGTTTTTCAGATCTTTCGGCTGGCAACCGGCAAGGAAGGTATGGGTTATGGCGATTTCAAGCTACTTGCCCTGATCGGAGCCTGGGGAGGATGGCAGATTCTGCCCATGACCATTCTCCTGTCCTCCATCATGGGTGCCGTCATCGGAGCCCTGATCCTGTTGTGGCAAAAACGCGGCAGCCAAACCCCACTGCCCTTCGGACCCTACCTAGCCATCGCCGGCTGGATTGCCCTGCTTTGGGGACATGATATCACTCAGACCTATCTGGCCCTTTTTTGATGCCGAAGCTGGTCGTTGCCATGACGGGCGGTATCGGCAGCGGCAAGACGACTGTCAGCGAGATCTTCGCCTCACTGGGCATCCCGGTTATCGATGCGGATCGAATCGTCTCGGACCTGCTTGCCAGCCTGCCCATCCGGCAGCTGATTCGCCGGCATCTGGGTCGAGGCTGTCTGGACCGCCAGGGACTGATCAATCGTGGTTTCCTGCGCCAGACCATCATGGCAGATCCATCTCGACGCAAACGTCTTGAAGGCATTCTTCATCCCAGGGTCTGGCAGAGTATCGAGAACGGGATCAAAAAATCTGATGCCCCATACTGTCTGGTAGTCGTTCCCCTGCTGTTCGAGACCGGACAGCAACACCGGTTCGATCGCACCCTGATCATCGATGCCCCAGACTATCTGCGCATCAGACGGCTCCGGCATCGCCCAGGATGGAACCTGCAGCATATCCGTACCATGTTGTCCCTGCAGGTCAGCAGACGGCTTCGCCTCAGTCTGGCTCAGGACCGTATCGAGAACCATGGGACCCGAAAACAACTACAGGATCAGGTCGAAAAACTGGATCGATTCTACCGCCAGCTGGCGGCCGCAAAGGACGTTCAAGATTCCTTTGGGGTCAGTTCCAGGGCCAGCTGATAAAGCTCATTACGCTGGCGTCCCGTCAATTGTGCAGCAACTGCCGCAGCGGTTCTGGTCTTCATATGAGGCAACAACAACTTCATGATCGATTCGGCCGACCAGTCATGATCCATTCTCTCCTGGTTGGAACACCCCTCCAGAAGCAGGACAAATTCGCCGCGTATCCTGTCAGGATGTTGTTGACACCATGACAACAGCCCGGCCAGAGATTGCTGGACTACGGTTTCATGGATCTTGGTCAGCTCCTTGGCCAGACATCCCTGGCGTTCCTCACCAAATACCTCGCACATCATCTCCAGGGTGGAGACCACGCGATGCGGTGATTCATAGAAGATCATTGTTCTTGATTCGCGCTGCAGGGCATGCAGAAATCTGCGCCTTTCCGGTGCTTTTTTCGGTAAAAACCCTTCATAGCTGAAACGGTTTGCCGGCAAACCACTGACGGAGAGGGCTGCAATGGCCGCACAGGCTCCAGGGATTGGCACCACAGGGATTCCGAGCCGACGGGCTTCATGAACCAGCATAAATCCCGGATCATTGATCAGGGGTGTCCCGGCGTCGCTGATCAGCGCCATCTGCACCCCCTGTTGAAGCTTTTCCAACAGAGAAGGCGCCCGGCTGGCCTCATTGTAGTTGTGAAAAGAGATCAGCTCCACCCTGATCCCGAGGTGATGCAGTAGGCGTTGTGCCATTCGGGTATCTTCTGCCGCCACCAGGTCAACCGTCTTCAATGTCTCGACGGCACGCAACGTGATATCATCCAGATGTCCAATCGGTGTCGCAACGATATAAAGTGTGCCGGTTTTCATTATAATGGCGGTTTCCGCTGTAATGTGTTGTTTGATGTTAAGACACCGTCATAGATTGTCAACGTTTTATCCTGCCAGGTTGCGCCGGCCCATCCATGCGGGCCTGTCCGTCCTTTTTTTGCTCGTCGTTGGTTGTTCTACTGCACCACAGGTCCCTCCTCCGGTTCCGGTTGCCGAACCTCCCGCCCCCGTTGATACGCTGGGGAATGCCCGCCTGGAATCCGAGCAGACCGGCAATTATCAGGATGCAGCACGGGAATATGAACGGCTGGCCACCGAAAACCAGGGAAGGGAACAGGCCAATTATCTCCTGCAACAGGCTGCCACTCTGCTTCGTGCCAACAAGATCATTGAAGCCGCCGATATCCTCATCAATCTCGAGGATGAGTCTCTGACACCGGCTCAATCGGCCTATCAATCCTATCTGCTCGCCCAGATTCAGCTCTATATGGACAGACCTACCGAGGCCCTGGCCACCCTGAATGCCATCGATGCAGATATTCTTCCGGAAAATCTGCATGACCGTTACCTGCTACTGCATGCCAAAGCCCTTGGCATGAACCGTCAGTTTCTCGACATGCTTGACGAAAGAGTCCGCCTGGCAAGCCTGCTTCCGGAAAAGCTGGCCGAAGAAAACCAGAAGCAGTTATGGACAACATTGATGTCACTGTCTGTCGATGAGTTGCAGACATTGATCCTCCAGACGGAAGACCAGCAGATCAAGGGATGGCTAACCCTGGCGAACATTGCACGGCGTTTTCCGATCGGTAGCGGGCAGACCCTTCCTCATCTGCTGACCTGGCAGATCACCTATCCACAGCATCCTGCCAACGAAGAGATTCTTCCAACCCTGATTGACCGGGAAAACATGGTCAGCAGACCTGCCCACATCGCGGTATTGCTGCCCGAATCCGGACCATTGGTCCAGGTGGCCAACCTCATTCGTGAAGGAATGATGGAAGGATTCTTTCTCGATCACGCCCCTCGCCCGATACTCCATTTCTATCCGGTGACGGATGAAACCTCCATTCTTTCCACCTATCTACATGCCGTGAATGCCGGCGCAGACATGGTCGTTGGCCCGCTCGACAAGGATCAGGTCAATATCCTTCGACAGATGCGCTTTCTGCCTGTCCCCCTGCTCGTTCTGAACAGTCTGGATCATGTCGATCATTGGCCACGCAATATGTATCGTTTTGGCCTGTTCCCGGAGGATGAGGTTCAGCAGAGCCTCAGCCTGGCCATCCGTGATGGCTATCGGCAACTGCTACTGATAAGGCCAGACAATGCATGGGGAGAAAGACTCGAGACTTATCTCAGAACATTGGTGCGGGAACCGGTCCAGATCCTGGGAAGCAGCGCGTATGACCCGAAATCATCCGATTTCTCGCATTCCCTGAAGACCCTGCTGCATATCACGCCCAGCAATCAGCGACGACGATCCCTGGAAAGGTTGCTGCATACCCGTCTGCAATTTATACCGCGACGACGTCAGGATATCGATGCAGTTCTCCTTTTGGCACAACCGGAAAAGGCCCGCCAGCTCCGGCCCCAATTGCTGTTCCAGTACGCGGCAGACCTGCCCGTCTACATGACTTCCCACGGTCTGCCTCCCTTTGCCGAAAGCAACGTCCTGCGGGACCTGAACGATACATTTGTTGTCGATATCCCCTGGAGACTGTCGGGGAAAACGGAGATCTGGTCGTACCTTGCCCGGCTTCCTGAAAATCAACGCCGCCTGTCACGTTTTTTCGTTCTGGGGCTGGACAGTTACCAACTGCTTCCCTATCTTGAATATCTGCGACGTCATCCGGGAGAATTCGTCTCCGGCTATAATGGCGGGCTCAGCATGGACAAGACTGGCAAGATACACCGGCAACTGCATGCCTGGATGATTCGTGGCGGAAGATTGTCTTCCAAACCCCAGGTACAACTGGATCCATGAGCAGCCGCGATATCGGTGAACGGGCGGAAAAGGCAGCCTGTATCTACCTCCGCAGTCATGGACTCAAGACAGTCTGCCAGAATTTTCGTTGCCGATTCGGTGAAATTGATATTATCATGCGTGACAAGACAACACTGGTGTTTGTCGAAGTCCGCTTTCGACGTCAAGCCGATTATGGACATCCTGTGGAGACCGTTGATCGTCACAAGCAGGAACGTATCGGCAGAACCGCGCAGATATTTTTGCAGGAAAACCCCAAATTCACTGACCATGAACTGCGTTTCGACGTCATAGGTATAAAGCCGGACAGGGATAACCCTGACCGCTATGCCTTCGACTGGATCAGGCATGCCTTTGAATTCTAGCGGGCCTGCAAATGAGACCCGAACACTGAAAAAACTGAAACGAGGAATTCGTGTGAAACATGCACTACGTCTAAACCGTCTGGGAGGCCTGATGCTGTCCCTGGCCCTGCTCCTGCAAGGCTGTGCAGGTGCTGTGGTCGTTGGCGTGGCTGGCGGAACGGCCACGGCAGCCAATGACAAGCGAACCATGGGGCAGATGGTTGAGGATCAGGTCATTGAGATCAAGGCCCTGCAACGCATTGCCGAGGATATGCTGTTGTCCAAGGGCAGCAATATCTCGGCCATCAGTTTTAACGGCAATCTTTTGCTGGTTGGACAGGTTCGCAGTCAGCAACTGAAAAAACGGGCTACCCGCACCGTACGCGGTATCGACAAGGTACGCAGCATCCATAATCATCTTGTCGTTGGACCTGTCACCAGTATTCAGGAAAAGGGGCGAGATGCCTGGCTCACGGCCCGGATCAAGGCCATTATCCTGGGAGAGGAAGGACTCAATGGCCTGAACATCAAGGTCGTGGTCAAGAACAAGGTGTTGTATCTGATGGGAATCGTTACGCGTGAAGAGGCTGCACGCATCGTCCAGGCGGTTCGCGACGTCAAGGAACTCAAGAAAATCGTCCAGGTCTTTGAATATTCCAGCCCAAAACAGAAAACAACCTGACGTTCGTATCAATGGAGACGTGCTGAGAAAGGCGCTTCTTGCCTGCCTGCCTGAACAGGCCATTCTGACCGACCCGGCAGGCTGCCTGCCCTACGGTTATGATAACAGTCGATGCCAGGCCCAACCGGATGCCGTGGTCTTCCCGACCAGCCATGAACAGATCGTCAGACTTGTACACTTTTGCCGCGATCAGCGCATTCCATTGACCTGCCGGGGATATGGAACCGGGACCACCGGAGCCACCGTGCCCATACGGGGCGGAATCGTTCTCTCCACAGAACGATTCAACCGGATCCTCGAAATCCATCCCGAAGATCGTTATGCCGTTGTCGAACCCGGTGTCACCAATCAACAGTTACAGGAGGCCGCTGGGCAGGCCGGCTTTTTCTGGCCACCTGACCCTACCAGTGCCGCCTTCTGTTCCATTGGCGGCAATCTGGCCTACAACTCAGCGGGGCCTCGAGCGGTAAAATACGGGACACCCCGGGAAAATACTCTTGGCCTGATCGCCGTCACCGGCTCGGGGGAAACACTCAAGACCGGCGTCTATACCACCAAGGGCGTCGTCGGCTATGACCTGACACGCCTGCTGATCGGCTCGGAAGGCACCCTCGGGATCATCACCCAGGCCACCTTGAAGCTGACCCCCACGGCGCAACACATTCATACCCTGCGAGCCATCTACCGGAATGTACATGCCGCTGCCCGGGCGGTGTCTGCCATCATGGCACAATCCGTTATCCCCTGTGCCCTTGAATTCATCGATGGTCAGGCCATCCGCATAATCCAGGACTATTCCGACATCCGCTTTCCGGAAGGCAGTGGGGCCATGCTGATGATCGAGGTTGACGGCCCCCTGGCAGGACTCAGGGA
>RFGN01000470.1 GCA_003696645.1 Gammaproteobacteria bacterium
AAATTGTGCGCAAAAGGAGCTCCCAAGTATGTAACCTTGGCTCCGCTGCCGATGTAGGAGGTCTGCCGATGATGGTAATGGCCCGAAATAATCCGTTGCACATCCGGTTGGATGCTATCAGGATCAACCTTGGCGTCATCCATCATGTATCCTAGAATGCTTGTTTGGAAATTCGCCATCTCCAAGTGACCTAGGACGAACGGAGTAGTCACATGTTGAAGATCAAGGTGCTCATCCCCCACCAAGAATGGAACAAAGGTGATATCCCCAACCTGTTCAATATCCTTGATGATGTTGACGCCCAGTGGGCGGAATACCTCGATCCCCACAACTTCACGGGAATCCCGATAGAACATGTCGTGGTTCCCGACAATCATGGTTACCGGGAATGCTTCTGTCAGTTTCCTGACGGCATCCACAGCCATATCCATCGTATCTACCCGCAATCGTGTGCGAGAATGGAAGAAATCCCCGAGAAAGATAATTTCCTCGACCTCATTTTCCTTGCAGAGGTCGAGCATCCAGTCGATAAACCGAACGCACTCTGAGTTGAAGAATGGGGCATCATTGTGATGCCCCATGTGCAAATCACTGAATAGGGCAATACCGCTCATGCAAACACGTGCTCCTGCCCATTGACCTTGATCTTTTTAACCCGGGCAACGGACACCATCCGATAACCGTTGCCAGTCTTCTTGGCGGCGGCCGGTTCCCAAACAACCACCAGCCCGCGCTTCTTGGGGTCAAACTTCAGACCCCCGCCAGTAACGTATTTGCGGACATTGGTCCGGGCAGTCATCTTACGGATGCTGCCATCCTTCTTCTCGAATTCAACCGAGAAGAACTTGCCATTGCTCTTCTCGATCAGATCCCAGATTTTCTTGACCTTGGCGTCCATCTGGCCCTCCATCTTCAACTTCTTCATGAATAGGATATAGATGGTAACGGGCCAGCCGTCAAGTGAAAAATCAGGTGCCTTTCGTCAAGCCCTCGGCACGGGTGCATGCAATGACAATGGACTTGATGCTGTCAGGCGATCCAACGATGGCTGCAAGACGCTCCGGCTTTGACAGGACGGCATAGGCAAATGCTGGCCCGACAGCCTCTTTCTGGAACTCACACATGGCCTCCGATTTGAACATCGGAGTTTTCGGGAGCATGAAAGTATGCACAGCCCCCGATAGCGAGATGACAGTCATGACGATAGTGAACACATCAATTACCTCCTCTTTTGTTACCTCCTTTTTGGAGGATTCACACCCTGTGGTGGTAGAGGATGGATAGACATGAAATTATTGAGTGTTTTGTTTGTATTTCCTCTACCGGGGTGGGTTGGGTCAACGGTTGTCTCCCCATTCCTTGCCCTGTTACCGCGTGATTGCGGCCTCATTTGATTCGTAAATGGGTTCTTGATGATGGCTTTCCGTTGTCCGGTCTGGCGCTCGCTCTGGTCCAATGCCGCTTGGAGTTGTTTCTCAAGCTGCTTAGTCCATGGGTATTCAAAAAGTCGAGGTTCGTCTTGCCCATCCCACGTCAGCAAGATAAAAATTTTCTCCTTGCGCAAGCTATAAGCATAGTGGACAACCGCCTCATCTACTCTAGGTAGCAGCTTGGCTGAAAAATTAGTCACCGGATGCGCAAATGACAGCGCCAGAGGTGGCAACATTGACGATACCGTGAGAAATGCTACCCCGATTGTGAACATCAGGATATTGACGCGAATCTGGAGCAACGAGAAGGCTAGCCCAAGGAACACCCACGTCACGAGCAAAGACATGGATGCTACAAACAAGAACTCAACAATCTGTGATCTGCTGAAAAGACTAGCGGCTACCTCGAATGCTGTAATCATAGCGATCTTCCTCCGCCACGGATCGTGGTTGGTTGTTGGTTCCACTCAATAAGACGACCATCCTTATCGAATCGTAGCCTGACAGCCGTCACTTCGTCTCCAACCTTGCTTAGTGTGACGTCGGGAATGATGATTTTCTTCGAGGCGCCACGTCGAGACACATCTTCCTTCCAGAAAACATAGATCTGGACGACGACCGGGTGATGGTCACCAGAGCGGTTGGCATAATAATGCACCGTAAATTCCCACCAACCTTCTTGGATACCACGAGAGAAAATTACTTCGAAGTTGGCTTTCGATGGATCGCTCAAAAACCCCAAGTCGTCTCTCATCAGATCCATTGATTCGCTTGACGGGGTTGAGTATCCTACAAATGATCCATCTGGAGCACGCCCCCACAGGTCTATATCAATATCCCTGTTAGCGTCCCACTCAATCATTACCTGTAGATTGGCGCGATTGCTGACCTCGCCAGTCGATAGCCGATGGGGAATAATGAGGAGAAGGGTGACTGAGATCAGAAAGATCGACAGAACCCCAAAAAGCACGTCCCGGAAAGCCGTTCCGACATCATCATCCTCAGGTGGCTGATGATGCCACTTATGAGAAAACATTGGTCGTCTCCATCATTACCTCCACGTCATATTCTTTGGTATTTAGACGAGTTCTAGCAATTTTTCAACCAAGGACATCCATGAACCGGATCACATCCCCGGTATCGTCTTCCAGAACATCCTTCCAAAGCGGGTCAGAGACAAATTTCGAGAGATATGAGGTTCCTTCTTTCATCGCGCTTGACACGATCTCGCTCACACCCTCTTTAACCCCAGTTACAACGTAACGACGAACTTTGCCAGAATCCGGCACTGCGACCAACTCCAGTTTCTGGTATGCAACATGCACAGCCAGTCTTTCGGTGAAGATATGAGCCGTATTCAGCCCATGAACCACATGGGCCACCACCCCAAGAGAATCTGACAGATGGACGCCGACGACAGTATCCACATTATGGAACTGTGCAGCAGGATGATACGTTTTGAACGGGATCCTTTTTCCGTTGAAGCTAACGGAGACCCCACCCAGCTTCTTGGAGACATTCAGGAACCCCCCGTCAGCCAATCGAATACCCGTTCGGGTGAGCTTATTTTTATATCTCTGCTGATACAAGCGGACAAGAGCCAAGAATCCCGTATAAGGAGCGACAATTTCCTCGTTGGAAAGCAGCGTCTTGAGATCTTTTAGAGATTCAATCCACGCCTCATCCTCATGCCGCACCTCATCAAGATTGGTGACATCCATAGCATAGCGGATATGCTGCGGAATCCGGCTCACCAAGAACCCATCATAGTATCGACGAATGGTGGTATCATCATCCGCCACGAGATACTTATCGAAGATCCATTTTCGTCCCAGGAAATCAAAGATCAGCAAATCCTCAAGGTGATCCCGAACAGTGCCAACGAAATCCCGAACAT
>RFGN01000471.1 GCA_003696645.1 Gammaproteobacteria bacterium
GTAATGGACCTTGTCCACTGCCATGGCGGTCTGGTCCCTCGAGATGGGCAAGACCCCGAATTTTTCGAGCAGTTCTTTGCCGGTTGCTACAGCACGCACGCCCTCCATTCCGGCGGCTTCGCTGGTGTCTATTTCCAGGATTTTGGCGTGAGGGTAGGGAGAACGCAACAGCTTGCATACCAGTGCATCAAGTGCATGGATGTCGGCAGCGTATTCTGCTTTGCCGGTCACCTTGGCGGTGGCATCTATGAGGGGTTGCCGGCTGCCTATGACGCCGTTTGTTTCGGAATTTGCTGGTTCAGGTGCCTTGTTTTCGACGAACTCCGCTTGGCCTTCCCGCAGCAGGGAAGCAGTTTCAGCAACGGCTTCTACGATCTTCTTGTAGCCGGTGCAGCGACACATGTTACCGGCCAGTGCTTCCCGGATCTGGGATTCTGTAGAGCCTGGATTTTCCCGAAGGAAAGCCATTGCCGTCATGACCATGCCCGGCGTACAGAAGCCACATTGCAAAGCACCTTTTTCAATGAATTTTTGCTGGAGCAGGTGGAGGTGAGGGCCATTGGCGATGCCCTCTATGGTAGTGATTTCGCTTCCGGCAAATCTCAGTGCCGGGCTGATGCAACTGAGCACGGGCTTCCCGTCGGCCCAAACCGTACAGGCTCCGCAACTGCCTTCGCTGCATCCGGTTTTGGTGCCGGTCAGTTTCAGCCTTTGTCTGAGCACCTGGCTGAGGGTTTCACCAGGTTCGATCAGCAATTCGTAGCTTTTTCCGTTGACGGTAATTTTCAATGCTTCCATGACAAATTGGTTGCATCAATGGAGAGGTGTCAACGGTTCTGATTTGGGGTCAATGCTGCCGGATGATGATACAGTTTTCGGGGCAGGTGCGGGCGGCTGTTTCGTTCGATTCCAGTTCTTCGGGGTGCACTTCCACGTTGTACACTTTGCCTTTTTGCACCCCTTCCAGCAATACGGCTTTGCCGTCCTTTTTCGACATGCGCCAGCGCTGTGGGGCATGCTCGGCACAGGCCCTGCAGCCAATGCATTTGTGACGATAA
>RFGN01000472.1 GCA_003696645.1 Gammaproteobacteria bacterium
CGCAACAACCTTCTCAGGCACCTCTTCACCACCCTGTCCTCAAGAGAATGAAAACTTATTACAGCAAGTCTTCCACCAGGCGCCAGGTGATCAATGATCTTCTCAATCGTTTCTGCAAGAGCAACCAACTCCTGATTGACAAATATCCTTATCGCCTGAAAGGTCCGTGTCGCAGCATCCTTGCCATCCCTGCGAGGAGGCACCACACGTCTTACCAGTTCTGCCAGATCAAATGTTGTCTTCAATGGATTTTCCTTGCGCTGTTCGACTATGGCTTTGGCAACTCTTCGGGCGTATCTTTCCTCACCATAATTTCTTATTACTCTTTCCAGCTCACCCTGATTGGCCACAGCCAACCAATCCGCCGCTGTTTTTCCCTGACTTGAATCCATTCTCATGTCCAGAGGGCCCATCCTTTTGAAACTAAAGCCTCTCGCCTCATCATCCAGTTGCGGAGAAGAAACCCCCAGATCCATCAGCACACCGTTTGGAATACCGACTCCTTCTGACAAGATAAATCTGTCATAATCGGCGTAATCGGCATGCACTATTCGTACCCGAGCATCATCAAGAAAACGTCTTTCAGCGTCCCTTACCGCCGCTGGGTCCTTGTCACATACCAGCAATTTTCCCTCTGGCCCCAACCTGTCAAGAATGGCCTGAGCATGCCCTCCACGTCCGTATGTCAAATCAATGTAAAAGCCTGACGCATTGATATTCAGCCCTTCGATGACCTCTGCCAAAAGAACTGGGATATGACTACCATGTCCCATAGGGGTTTACAGAATCAGGTTTTCCAATTCTTCCGGCAGACTCTCCATATCTTGATTCTGTGCCAGCAATTCTTTACGTTTCTGGTCCCAAACTGACTCGCTCCACAGCTCAAATTTATTGACCTGTCCCACCAGTACAAGTTTTTTATTGAGGCATGCATAGTCCCTCAACAGGCCTGGAATAAGAAGGCGCCCCTGACCATCCATATCACACTCGCTGGCATGACCCAAAAACAGCCGCTGAAATCTACGTGTCTTGGGATTCAATGTAGGCAGCCTGACGAGTTTTGCCTCAACCTTTTGCCATTCATC
>RFGN01000473.1 GCA_003696645.1 Gammaproteobacteria bacterium
CAGACACCGATGGAGATGGCATAGATGATGCCACAGAAGGCGATGGAGACGCAGACGATGACGGACTGCGGGATTTCGAAGATGCCGATGACAATGAAGGCAACATCCTGCAGATCCACCTGGGCAGCAAGGCCCGTCTTGAAACCCAGGCCGGACTGCTACTCAAACAGGGCAGAAAGGCCTTCGAGCTGAACCGGAAGGGAGGCGAACTCAACCTGAGTGATGTTGCTGCCGACAGTCTCAGTCATATTGGAAAACTGTATGACTTCATTATCGACGGATTGCCACACAAGGGTGATACGGCCACCCTCGTCATTCCGTTGGCGCAACCGGTGCCGAGCGATCCGGTCTATCGCGTGTTGATGACTACGGGCTGGCAGAACTTCATCGAAGATGCCAACAACCATCTCAAGACGGCCAAGGGCGCCCCAGGCAATTGTCCACCACCGGGAGATGCTGCCTTCACGGCCGGACTGACGCCAGGGGACCACTGTCTGGAAATCACCATAGAAGATGGTGGCCAGAATGACGAAGACGGTCAGGCCGATGGCAGGATCACGGATCCCAGTGGAGTCGCGACCAATCCTCCTGCCTCAACCTCAACCCCCGCAACTGGTGGTGGAGGGGGTGGCTGTGCCATCAATCCCAATGCGGAATTTGATCCGTCCCTGTGGGTCATGCTGTTTCTTGCAATGGGATATTTGTATAGAAGGCAGTATTTACGAAAGGGCTTTTGATTCCCTCTGGTTGGAAAAAGGCGGCTGATCTAGCCGCCTTTTTCAGTCTGGACAAGAATAAAGGACTCTGATATAGTTCCAGACAGGGTTGTGGACATCTATTGGTTCATGACTTTCATAGAGAGAACAACAACAATAATAAATTCTCGTATGTCCGATTTTCATTCCTCCATATCGCATTCATATCTCGGAGCCAGGTATCACCTTGGCCTTGTTGCTCTCCGGTCGACATTTCAACGATTTGCAAGATCTCTGACAGGGTTGATACTTGCAGGCTTTACCATCCAGGCACACAGCGCCATCACACTATATACTGACGAGGCTTCCTATCTGGCTGCGCTGAATGCAATGGGTGTTACCGTTGTCACAGAAGGGTTTGAAAATAATGCAATATGGTCACCCAGTCGAGGTTCTGTTATAAATCCGGGGCGTGCATCCATAATCCGGTATCAGGGTCTTGTATGGCAGGCCAACATGCAGGGAAATGGCGTGGGAACGGATAATTATTCCTCACAGGGGGGGAGTTTCAGATTCTATTCGAATCCTCATGGAAAGACCTTTGATCTTGCAAACCAGAATGGTTGTGATGCAGCGGCAGTCATAAATGTACCGGCTTCCTGTTGGCAGAATGATGGTTGGACAGTCAGTGCATCGCAGACGGGGATCACCCTGTATGGCGTTGGGGGATGGTTCAACAGTGCTTCAGGGGCAGCGAAAATCACCTATCTTCTGGATGGGGCGGATACCATACCGAATAATACGAATCGTGATGGAACCAGATTACCTGGTACAGCGACGTGGATGTTCTATGGTGTCATTGATACCAGTGGCTTCCACACCGCAGAAGTGCGTGAAATGGCGGGAAAAGCCAAGGCATCACAGTTCATCTATGGTGACAGTTTTTCAGTGGGACTCACGGTCACAAGTCTTGATCAGCATGTCATCAATAATTTCACGGCACCAAATAATCCAATAGTCGGAGGGTCAGCTACTTTTTCTGCCACGTCAAATTATGGTAATAGCATAACCTATACAAGCCTGACGCC
>RFGN01000474.1 GCA_003696645.1 Gammaproteobacteria bacterium
AGCGCCTGAGTGACGTCCTGGAACGGGCCGGGGGCTATGGCCCCGATGCCTATCTGCCAGCTGCCGTCTTTACCCGCCAGTCCATTCGCGAGGAGCAGCGGAAAAAGTTGAGCGACATGGCCGAGAGGCTGCGCGGCGAGATTGCCCGGCTCCAGGGGCAGGTTGCCAGCCTCAAGGATCCGAAGCTGGCCGCGCAGCAGCAGGCTGGCATTGCCCAGGCCGAGAAGATGCTCAAGAATCTGGAAAAGGCCCAGGCCAGTGGCCGGCTGGTCGTTCATCTGACGAGCCTGAAGCGGCTCAAGGGCAGCGAGTATGATCTCAGGCTACGCGATGGCGATACGCTCTACATCCCGAAGCGACCGGATCAGGTGCTGGTCATGGGCCAAGTGTACAGCCCGAACGCGCTGCTGTATCAGAAGCGTTTGAGTGTGGATGACTACATCGAGCGTTCGGGTGGATTCACGCAATTTGCCGATGACGAGCATATCTATGTCGTGCATGCCAGTGGCATGGTCGAGCCGGTCAAGGGCGGCTGGCATCGCACGCGTATTCTACCGGGCGATGCCATTGTCGTGCCGGAGGATCTGACGCCGTTCAACCTGCTCGATGCGGCGCTCGACTGGTCGAAGGTTCTGTACCAGATCGGCACGGCGCTCGCCTCGATGAAGGTCATAGGTATCCTGTGATGAGCGAGCGCAAGCAGGATTCGACGCAGAAGCCTTTGGAAATCCCACCGGTGGATCCGAGGCTGCTGGCGGCGATGTACGGCATGCCGCCCGAGGAGGAGATCGACCTGCTGGAATACTGGCGGGTGATCTGGAAGAACCGTGTGTTTATCGTCGCGGTGGCCCTGGGCGTGGGCATCCTGGCTGCGCTGGGTAGCCTGCTGATGCCGAACATCTATCGCGCCGAGGTGCTGCTGGCGCCAGTCAGTGATGATTCGAGCCAGAGTGGAGGGCTAAGTGCGGCCCTTGGCGGGCTGGGGGGGCTGGCTTCGCTGGCTGGCATTTCACTGCCCAGCGGCGGCAACACCGAGGAGAATCTGGCGGTTCTGACGTCGCGTGATTTTCTCTGGCGCTTCATCAGGGAGCAGAAGCTGATGCTGGTCCTGTTTGAGGATGATTGGGATGCTGTGAACAAACGTTGGCGGGAGGATGATCCAGAGGCTCAGCCAACTGAGTGGGATGCATATCGGCTATTTACTGAAGACGGCTTGTTGTCTGTTTCAACTGATAAAGACTCAGGTTTGGTTACACTTGCTATTGAATGGAAAGATGCTGAGCTAGCTGCCCAGTGGGCGAATGCCTTAGTGGAACGTTTGAACGATTATCTGCGTCAGCGGGCCATTGCCGAGAGCAAGGCGAATCTTCAATACCTGAATCGTGAGCTTGATCGTACGCAGACCGAGGATGTCCGTAAGGCGCTGTTCGAACTCATCAGCCAGGAGCAGAAGAAGGCGATGCTGGCGAATACGCGGGTACAGTTTGCATTTCGGGTTCTCGACCCCGCGCAGCCCCCGGATGAAAAGGCCAGGCCAGAACGCATCCTGATTGTTGTATTGTCTATGCTGGCTTCTGGCTTCTTGGCGGCTGTGTTTGTAGCTGTTCGCGAAGGGATACGAAACCGCAAGGAGACCTCTTCTTCTGTAGATTCCTGAATCGCCGATATTCAATTCTTTAGGGAAAGGCTCGTCCTTGACAGGTCTGAGGATATGATCTTAGATAAGCTTTTATTAAATATTCCTAAATATTCCCTGTTCCCTTGAGTCTGGGATTGAGTTTGATTTGAGACTAACTGGATCGCTGCAAAAGGCATAACAGGGTTTGAGTTCAGAAGTGTGCTTCTGGCCATTTCATGGGAAGAACAGGAGACGAGTATGTCTTTGCAGCGTTTTGCCGGATTAACCAATCTTGTTTTGAAACATCTCATCATGATGTTTGGGTTGATTGCCTTTTCCACCGTGTCTTTGGCGGTGACCGTGAGTCCGACGGGGCAG
>RFGN01000475.1 GCA_003696645.1 Gammaproteobacteria bacterium
GGGTGGAACTGGCTTTCGAAGGCAACTACCTCCACGACCTGAAACGCCTTCGGAGAGCTGTATTAAATTATGGCACAATATACCCCTTCGATTCCCCCGACCTCGTTCTTCCCCTACCCCAGCGGGAGATTGACGCCAATCCTGCCCTGGAGCAAAACCCCTGAATTCCGGCCCTCATTTTGTTCTCATTAAACCCTGACCGGTTCATCTGGTCGTGTTGCTCCATTTTTTAAACAAAAAAAAAGCAACTATGAGAACTCCGCTGATCGCGCTACTCTTCCTCTTCGCTTCGCAACTGCAATCCCAGACACATGGTGTAGGTCCTGATTGGGGGCTTGAAGTAGCCCTGCCGCTTGCAGATACTTCCGCTTCCCAAAGAGGTGTTCTTTTCAACAACATGGCCGTCAGCTCGAGCGGTCGCATATTTATTTCAACGGAAGAAATAAATGCGGTAACCGGCAATTTCCTGGGTCATTACCTCACCTGGTCTGATGATGATGGTCTTAATTGGGCAGCTCCCGTTCCGATTGCCGGCATGGAGAAAGTCATTGGTGCCTCAGGGCCAAAACTCGCAATGGATCCGGATGACAATTTGTACGTTTTGTTTGAGGCAAAGGCCCCATCCGGTCTGTTTTTGACGAAATACAGTTCTGCCGACCTGTCCATCCTCATTGACACGGTCAGGGTTGGATACAAAGTAGTGCACAACAGCTGGGCCACCCACCTCACCTGCGATGCCCAGGGTACGCTGCATGCCGTATGGCACGAAGGGGACCCAAACTCCGGCAAAACCTCAGAGGTATATTACAGCCATTCGACGGATGGGGGTCAGAGCTGGTCGCCACAGGTCATGCTCAGCGAAGACGACGGTCGCAGTTCCGCATTTCCACGGGTACAAATGGAAGCTGCCAGCGGAGATCTGATAGCCATTGCCTGGAGGGATTCCATCAGCCCCGCTTTTCGCTGGAATGTCCTCATGGCTGTTAGTGAAGACGGAGGGCAGTCCTGGTCAGCACCTTTCCCGGTAGTTGCGAGTCCCGACATGAACTCCGATCCTGATGTGGTCATCGACGACCAGAACCGCATCCACCTGTTTTTTCACA
>RFGN01000063.1 GCA_003696645.1 Gammaproteobacteria bacterium
GGGGGATTACATCATCCAACCCATTCAGAATAACCTCACCGAATACACTTTCTTTTCTTTCGTCGGAACGGCACCGGCCGGCACCGCCAAAGTTGAGATAGGTGCCTACAAAGAGGGGGGCTCCAACAGCTCACTTTTCGTGGATGATTTTTGTATCACCGTCACCAGTCCACCGGGTGGTGGCCCCTATGATCTCACCTGTGGCTGTTCCGACAACCTGGTCCCCAATGGTGGCTTTGAAGAACTCTTCAGTCCTAATTTTAACCTCAGCATCCAGGGCAGCCCGGCCATGGCCCTCGGCAATGGCAACCAAACCGTAAAACCCTGGACGCCGGGTTTGACCTCCGATTACATGTTCCTCATTGACGACACCCAGGACAACGTGAACAACCCGGAGGGCGACTATTTCGTATGGCTGCCCAACAGCGACGATTGCTGGGTGTCCTCTACGGATTTTTCCAACCAACTGAAACTGGAGGATGGAGAAACTTATACCTTCTGTTTCTATGCAGCATCCTGGGCAGAATCCATCGGTTCAAACGGACTGCCCGATGGTGGTCCGGCAACCCAAAAATCGGGTGTATTGAAACTTGAATTCACCTTTGTAAGTGGGTTTTCATCAGTTGCCCAATGGTCAGTGCCCCAAAGTGAATCCTTCGGCAACCTGGCCTGGAAAAAATTTGAATACACCTTCACTTACGACAGCCAGGATCCCATTTCCAACTTCGTGTTCACTTCATCCAGGCAGGATGTAGGTGTGGCCATAGATGCAGTTTACCTCTCAAAAGTTAACTGCCCGCAGGAAACGGATTGCGGAACAGGAGGTCTCTCTTACCAAAAGTGGGGCGGCATCGGTGGATCAACGGTGGCAGACCTGATCACCAATGCCAACTACCCAAACAATTTTGATGAAAAGGGCTTGCTGAACAGTTTCCAGTGGCCGGTCAATTCCGACGACAATTATGGAACCAGGGTCATGGGATGGCTGGTGCCTCCGGCAAGCGGAAACTACACTTTCAATGTCACTTCCGACGATGAAACCCGCCTGTACCTGAGCACGGATTCCACTTTCAGCAACAAGGTTCAAATTGCCAGAGTCTCCGGCTGGACCGGCACTACCGAACACAACAAGTATCCGGAACAGACCTCTGCCTCCATTGCCCTGGTACAGGGCGAGAAGTATTACATCGAATTGCTCCACAAGGAAGGTGGTGGCGGCGATCACTTCCAGGTTTACTGGCAAGGACCGGGTATCAATACCTGGACCATCATTCCGGGGTCTGCCCTGATTCCGGTTTGTGAACCGGAAATCTGCGACAACGGAATCGATGACGACCTGGACGGATTGGTGGACTGTGCCGACCCAGATTGCGGCGACAATGGCAACAATTTCACATACAATGTCATCAATGCAAACTGTGGCAATGATGTGGGAGCCATCGAGATCATTGCCTCGGGCAACGACGCCCCCTACTCTTGCACCTGGAGCGACTACCCCGAAACAGCCTGGTGGACTTTTGAAGGCACTCCAAACGACGTGTCTGGAAACAACCACTACGACAATGGCATCAATGGCTACCTGATTTACGACGATGACGCCGTACAGGGCAAGCAATCAGCTTACTTCAACGGCAGCACTTATGTCCGATACAGTGTGGACAACAGTTTCATGGAGGTTCAATTCAGCCAGCTCACCGTCAGCATGTGGGTAAAACCGGATGACCTGCATGGCACCCAGGTACTTTAC
>RFGN01000476.1 GCA_003696645.1 Gammaproteobacteria bacterium
GAAGGTCCGATTACGGTAACCGATGAGCCGGACAACATCACCGAGTGTAGCGGTTCGGGAGTCACCTTCCAGGCTACCATTGCCAATGCAGGTCTGGGAACCTTGTATTACCAGTGGCAGGAAAGTACTGACAATGGTACCACCTGGAATGACGTAACAGATGGCGGTGTTTACTCTGGTGCAACAACCACTGCCTTGAATATCTCAGACATTGCGGGCAAAAATGGTTATCGTTACCGCCTCCAGTACTATACCGATAACTGTGTCAGTGATGCAACTAATTATGCCATACTGACGGTGGAAGGCCCTATCACAATAGCTGTGAATGGACAGCCTCAATCTCTAACAGTTTGTTCCGCTGAAACAGCAAATTTTGATGTGGAATTAGATACTGGCATTATTGGCAATGTAACATACCAATGGCAAATTAAGGCATCAGGTGGCTCCACTTGGACGAATCTGTCAAACAACAGTGTTTTCAATGGTGTGACATCTGCCCATTTGAGTGTGCTTTCAACTGGACTTAATGGTACTTGCTATAGAGTGTTGATTCAAACTTCTACATGCGCATCAATTGCCTCTGACTCAGCCTGCCTGACCGTGGAAGGACCAATTTCATTCACCGACCATCCGGATGACATTACCCAGTGTTCCGGTGAGTCCGTAATTTTCGTTGGTTCGGCCGGAGTGGTAGTTGGTAACACTGGTACAATCTCATATCAATGGGAGTATTCCAGTGATGGACTAAGCTGGAACCCCATTCCTGAAGTTGCGCCATACAGCGGTGTTACCAACGACACCCTCACCATCAGCGATGTAACAGGCCTTAGCAACATTTGGCGATACAGGCTAACAGCCCGAACTGCTGAATGTAATCCTGTAAAATCAAACCCGGCTCGATTGACCGTTGAAGGTCCACTGACCGTGACCAGCCACCCGTCAGACTGGAGCACCTGCTCTGACAAGGAAGCTTTCTTCGCTGCCAAGGTCAGCAACCCGGGACAAGGTGTAGTGAACTACCAATGGCAAGTCAATGATGGCACCGGCTGGGTCAACATTAACAACGACAGCGTTTACAACGGTTCCAAGACAGATACTTTGAGTATCAGTCCGGTAGTTGACAAAGGTGGATACATGTACAAACTACTGGCATGGACCGGCACCTGTGATACCGTCGAGACTGATCCAGCAACGCTATCAGTTGAAGGACCGCTTGAATTTACCGATGAGCCCGATTCAGTAATCGTGTGTGCCGGTGGGCCTGCTTCCTTCACTGTAGCGGTGGCTAACAACGGAGTGGGAACTGTTTCCTATCAATGGCAGCGCAGTACGAATGGGGGCGCCACATGGAGTAACCTGACAAATACTGGCGTGTTTAGTGGGGTGACGACCAACACCTTGAGTATTAGCAATACCACAGGCTTGTACAACAATAGATTCCGCTGCCGTGCCAGAACTGCCAATTGTGATTGGGAGTCTTCCATCTATGCCACACTCTTCGTGGAAGGTCCAATCACCATCGATGTACAGCCTGTGGATGCGACAGTGTGCTCCAACATCGGACACCAGTTTACTTCTACCATCAGTAACCCGGGTGCCGGTGTGCTAAGCCTGCAATGGCAGGTGAGCAGCAACAGTGGCTCTACCTGGGCCAACGTATCCAATGGCGCCATCGGCAACGGTGGAGTTTACCAGGGTGCTACCACGGATGATTTGAATATCAGCCTGGTTGAAAGCCTCAACGGTTATCAGTACCGCCTGGTAATTAGCACCAGCCAATGTAACGATACTACGAATACTGTAACGCTGACCGTGAACGATGCCTGTACAACCGGCACCTGTGACCTTGACCTCGACGGTACCATCAATGACCTGGATGCTGACGACGACAACGACCAGTTGACCGACTACTGGGAGGACTGGATGACCGTCCACAACACACTGGATGGATGGTACTAC
>RFGN01000477.1 GCA_003696645.1 Gammaproteobacteria bacterium
TACCCTTAGTCGTCTGTGTCCATTCTGTGGCACACCTCGTCAATATCCTGTAACCAAAAAACAAGCAACCTGCCCCCGTTGCAATATTACCCTCGATACTGTGAAGGTTCAGGACTCTACTCTGGATATCTGCTCAAAATGTCGTGGCACCTGGCTGGATATGGATGAATATCGTCTATGGACATCCGAGAAACATGTCTATGCCGATACTGACACACATACCAACTATCAGAGGCCTGCACTAAAACCGGACAACAGCCACTACCTGAAATGTGTTCGCTGTAGCCAGATCATGAACCGTCACCAATTCAGAAAGATTTCAGGCGTCATTGTTGATATCTGCAGCTATCATGGTGTGTGGCTGGATGATCAGGAACTTGGGCATATTCGTAATTTCATCGCCAGTGGAGGACTTGACCTGTCCCAAGATCGTGAACTGCAGCATCACGAGAGTGAGATCATGCGTCTGGCAACCCAATTGGACAACCAGAAATTCATGATCAAGACCCTGCACAGATGGGACTTGAAACGCTTTCTCTACAATCTTTTCTAGGGCCTGCTTACTGGTCCAGGCGTCAGATATCCGGATTTTCGTTTACAATACGGACAAGAAGATATCAGAATCACGACAAACGAAGTATCACAAGACAAGTAGACCATAACAACCTATGAATGAAAGCAGGCGCCAGGCTGCGCTGGACTACCACGCCCTACCCGAACCCGGGAAGATTTCCATCCACATTACCAAGGAGTGCCAGACCCAGGACGATCTCGGTCTCGCCTATACCCCGGGTGTCGCCGAACCGGTACGCGCGATTGTTGAAGATCCGGAAAATGCCTTCAACTATACCGCAAAGGGAAATCTGGTTGCCGTGATCACCAATGGCACTGCAGTTCTGGGGTTGGGCAATACGGGTGCTCTGGCCAGCAAGCCGGTCATGGAAGGAAAGGGAGTCCTGTTCAAGAAATTTGCCGGCATCAATGTTTTCGATATCGAGGTTGATGCCCGGGATGCCGATGATTTTGTCAATACCGTGGCCAATATTGCTCCAACCTTTGGCGGCATCAATCTGGAAGATATCGCTGCTCCACACTGCTTTGAAATCGAGAAGCGTCTGATCGAAAAACTGGACATTCCGGTTTTTCATGATGACCAGCATGGCACGGCCGTAATCATCGCCGCCGGGCTGCTCAACGCCCTGGAAATCCAGCAAAAGACCCTTGAAGCGGCACGTATCGTCTGCCTGGGTGCCGGTGCCGCCGCCTATGCCTCCATGAATCTTCTGATCGAACTGGGCGCCAAGAGGGACAATCTGCGCATGGTCGATCGCAAGGGAGTCATTCACAGCGGCCGGAATGATCTCAACGATTACAAACAGCAGTTTGCCGTAGAGACCGAGGACCGTACCCTGGAAGATGCCATGCAGGACGCCGATGTCTTTATCGGACTTTCCGGACCGAATCTGGTCTCACCCGAGATCCTTGAAAAAATGTCCCTCAGACCCATCGTATTCGCCCTTTCCAATCCGGATCCCGAGATCAGTCCGGTCCTGGCCCACTCCGTGCATCATGACATGATCATGGCCACCGGACGCAGCGATTACCCCAATCAGGTCAATAATGTTCTGGGCTTCCCGTTCATATTCAGGGGAGCCCTGGATGTGCGCGCCCGAAGAATCAACGAAAAAATGCTGATTGCCTGTGTACATGCCCTGATGGCCCTGGCCCGTGAACCGGTTCCCGAAGAGGTCCTGCAGGCCTACAAGCTGGATCGACTTGAATTTGGCCCGCAATACATCATTCCCAAACCCTTTGATCCACGCCTGATCGACGTGGTACCCCCGGCCATTGCCCAGGCTGCCGTGGCTTCAGGGGTGGCAAAACTGGGCTACCCGAAACACTATCCCACCACACAGATAACGGAGGCATTGATATGAAGAAGATTGCCATCTTTGGTGCAGGAAGAGTTGGCGAATCCACTGCACAATTCCTGGCAAGAGAGGAACTTGCTGAAGAAATTGTCCTGGTCGATATCTTCGATGGTGTCCCGCAGGGCTGTGCCCTGGATATCCAGGAATCGGCACCGATGTTCAATTTTGATACCATTGTTCGCGGTGATACCGACCCAGGCATTATCGAGGGGGCCGGGATTGTCATTATCACCGCCGGCAAACCACGCAAGGAAGGCATGTCACGTTCCGATCTGTTACAGGCCAATATGGATGTCGTGGGAGGGCTGCTGCAGCATATCATCAAATGGGCCCCGGATGCGATACTGATCATGGTCACCAATCCGGTGGATGTCCTGACCTACTATGCCTCCAAAATCACACAATGGCCCAAAAACCGGATCCTGGGTCTTTCCGGCGTTCTGGACAGTGGTCGAATGGCCAGCTTCATTGCCGAGGAAAGTGGCTTTTCCAGCAAGGATATTGATGCCATGGTCCTCGGTGGACATGGTGATGCCATGGTCCCGGTGCCGCAATACACCTGTGTACATGGCATCCCGATCACAGAACTGCTGGATTCAGAAACAATTGACCGTATCAATGACCGAACAAGAAAAGGTGGTGCAGAAATCATTCACCTAAAAAAGACCAGCAGTGCCTATGGAGCACCGGCGGCTGCCATCACCAACATGGTGGATGCCATTGTCCATGACCGAAGGCGCATCCTCCCCTGCGTTGCAATGCTCGACAATCAGTACGGACAGCAACACCTCTGCATGGGGGTTCCTGCCATCCTTGACCGAACAGGCATTGCCGGCGTGGTCGAGCTTTCATTGACAGATTCACAGAAACAGGAATTTGAAAAATCTGCCCAGATGATTCGTGATGACCTCAAATCTGTTGACCTGATAGAATAGAGACATGAAACGATTTGTAACACTCACCGACAATCAGACGGGCCAGTCCATTGAGCTGCCGGTCCTTGAGGGCCAGGCAGGGAGTCCTGCCATAGATATCCGCACCCTGTATCGTGAACTGGGGTTATTGACCTACGATCCGGGTTTTCTTTCCACTTCCAGCTGCCGCAGCAAGATCACCTATATCGATGGGGAACAGGGCATCCTGCAATATCGGGGATACCCCATCGAAACGTTGGCGCAAAAAAGCCATTTCCTCGAAGTCGCCTATCTGCTTCTGCATGGTGATCTGCCTACACAAGAAGAACTGGAGGCTTTCACTGCTGTCATTCGTGGGCATACCATGATCAATGAAAGTCTGAAGCGATTCTATGATGGTTTTTATCATAATGCCCATCCCATGGCAGTGATGGTCGGTGTCGTGGGTTCGCTATCATCGTTTTATCATGATTCCACTGACATCCTGAATCCGCGTCACCGGGAAATTGCCGCCTACCGTCTCATCGCCAAGATCCCAACGATTGCGGCAGCCAGTTACAAACACTCCATCGGCGAGCCATTTGTCTATCCCAGAAACGATCTGGGATATTGTGCCAATCTGCTGCACATGATGTTCGCCGTGCCTTGCGAGGAATATATTGTGGATCCTGTGGCCAGTCGTGCCCTGAACATGGTATTCATGCTGCACATGGATCATGAACAGAATGCCAGCACCTCCACTGTGCGACTGACAGGAAGTTCCGGTGCAGATCCTTTTGCCTGTATTGCTGCCGGGATTGCCGCACTGTGGGGGCCCGCACACGGAGGAGCCAATGAGGCGGTCCTGAACATGCTTGAAGAGATTGGAGATGTCGGCAATATCGACAAGTATCTGGCGCGCGCCAAGGACAAGGCAGATCCCTTTCGTCTGATGGGGTTTGGTCATCGAATCTATAAAAACTATGACCCGCGGGCCAAGGTACTGCGCAGCATGTGCCACGAAGTTCTTGATAAACTGGGTGACCCCAATGACCCTCTGTTTGAACTGGCGTTGCGCCTGGAAGAGCATGCCCTCAGTGATGACTATTTTATCGAGCGCAAGCTCTACCCCAATGTCGATTTCTACTCCGGCATCATCTACAAGGCACTGGGTATTCCTACCAACATGTTTACCGTGATGTTTGCGATAGCCCGTACAGTGGGCTGGGTTTCCCAGTGGATGGAGATGATTACCGACCCGGAACAGAAGATCGGACGTCCCCATCAGGTCTATGAGGGTCATTTGAATCGTGAATACGTGGAGATTGAAAAACGCGTCTGACTCTTCCATAATCAGGGTATAGCAGTCTTCAGGAGGGAAGATCATGAACACTTTTCTCAACCATCATTGCAGAATTCTGGCCCTGCTTTGCTGCGTCATTCTGCTTGCCAGTTGTGCCTCATCCCGTGAATTCAGGGCCCGCAGCAGTGTGGTGGATTATCTGTACCCGAACAAGACCAAAGCCATCAAACCCTCAGTTCCCACCCTCAACCTGCCACTCAATGTCGGCATCGCTTTTGTCCCGGATGAAACGAGCCGCAGTCATAATCGCTCAATCTTCAACACCATTCGAAGTGGTCAGACTCTTCCAGAGAGCAAGAAGGCCGAACTGCTTGAGACCATTGCCGAACATTTCAGGCTGCAACCCTTCGTCAATAGCATCGAGGTCATTCCATCTGCCTACCTGACACCAGGTGGCAGCTTTGCAAACCTGGAACAGATTCAGACCATGTACGGGATAGACGTAATAGCCCTGGTCTCCTACGACCAGGTCCAGTTCACGGATGAGGGGCTTCTGTCATTCAGCTACTGGACAATCGTCGGCGCCTATGTAATTTCAGGGGAAAAGAACGACACCCAGACGATGATGGATACCGCTGTCTACGATATCAAAAGCCGCAAGATGCTGTTTCGAGCCCCGGGCGTCAGTCAGGTCAAGGGACGTGCAACCCCCATCAATCTGAGCGAGGAATTGCGCCAGGACAGCCTCAAGGGTTTTGACGAGGCCACAAGAGAAATGATAAAAAACCTGGACCAGCAACTGGAACTTTTCAAGCAAAAGATCAAGAAACATCCCGAGCAGGCGGTAATCAAACACCGGCCCGGCTTTTCTGGGGGAGGTGCTATCCACCTGGCCGAGATACTGATACTTGCAGTTCTGGTGGTGACCTTGCTGGCCTTCAGATACAGACGAGACAAGACCTTATCGAGTTCTGACATTTCTTGACAAGACATTCGTCAGGAAACGACAAAGCACCGGTTATTGTTTTGTTCTCACAGGCTGGAGCCATAACATCAGTACACCTGCCAACAGACTCAATCCTGCGGCGATCAGATAGACATTCTGACCTCCCAGTCCGTCCCATGTCTGGCCAGCATAAAAGGCACCTATTGCCCCTCCCATCCCGAAGCTGACACTGGAATACAACCCCTGACCGCGGCCCTGAAGATGCTGCGGGAACATCTCTGCAATCATCTGGATCGCAACAGCGTGAAACAGGGCAAAGCTGATGGCATGCAGAAGCTGCGCCAGAATCAGGACAGGCTGTAATGTTACGCCATAAGCGATCAACAACCAGCGAATAGTAGTCAGCAGAACGGCGCAGAGCAGCAGGCGTTCCAGAGAAAAACGGTTGAAGAGACGGCGAACGTAGAGAAAGGCCACCACCTCACTGGCCACCGAAATGGCCCATATCCAACCAATGGCGGTACTGCCGTATCCATAGTCTTCCAGATAAAGGGAAAAAAACGTATAGTAGGGACCATGGCTGGCCTGGATCAATAGGCAGACCAACAGGAGAAGCAGCACCCTCGGCTTTCGAATCACCGTTAAAAGTGGAACCTGTCCTTCTTCATGCCACAGGGTTTTCTCCGGACAGACCAGCGTCATCCCCCACAAACCGACCAGACAGGCCAGCATGATTTCGGGGAGATACTGGATTCCCTCTCCCTGCCGCAGGTATTGCCCCACCGCAAGAACGGTGATGATGAAGCCAATCGAACCCCAGAGTCTGACTTGGCTGTAGTGGGCATTGGTTTCACGCAGATGATGAAAAGTCACGGCCTCAAACTGGGGAAGAGATGCATTCCAGAAAAAGCTGAATGCCGCCATGACGAGGAGCATCACCGGATAGGACTGCCAGAACAGTATCACGACAAAAAAGACACAGGACAGCAGTGCAGCCAACCGAATGACATAGACATGCCGTTTGGTATGATCCGCCAGCCAGCCCCACAGGTTGGGAGATACGATCTTGGTCGCCATCAGCACCGCAAAGACCATTCCGATCTGTTCCGAACCATATCCAAGGTGTTTGAGAAACAAACTCCAAAACGGCAACAGGATGCCGAGACTGGCGAAATAGAAGAAATAGAATCCTGACAGGCGCCAGTAAGGGAAACACCGAACTGCTCCGGTCATGGGGTCAGGAATCAGGCCTGAGCAGGGATATCAGGTGCTGCAGCGGGATCCACGTCACTGTTCTGACCCCGGTGTCTGAGAAAATGATCCATCAGAACAATGGCCAGCATGGCCTCGGCGATTGGAACGGCCCTGATCCCCACACAGGGATCATGTCGACCCTTGGTAACAATCTCGGTTGCCTCTCCGCGGATATTCAGGGTACGCCCCGGTGTCGTCAGGCTGGAAGTCGGCTTCAGCGCAATACTGACAAGCACATCCTGACCAGAGGTAATCCCCCCCAGTGTGCCGCCGGCATGATTGCTTTCAAAACCCTGTGGAACAATCTCGTCCCGATGTTCCGTACCGCGTTGTGACACACATTTGAACCCGGCACCGATCTCGACACCCTTGACGGCGTTGATACTCATCATGGCATGGGCAATATCCGCATCGATTCGATCAAAGACCGGCTCGCCCAATCCTGCCGGGACATGATCCGCCACGATATTGACACGAGCACCGACTGAATCGCCTGCCTTGCGCAGGGCCTTGATATGCGCCTCCAGTTCCGGAATCTTTTCGGCATCGGGTGAAAAAAAAGGGTTCCTGTTCACCTCGTTCCAATCCTTCAGTTCCAGGCAGATCGGCCCCATCTGCGCCAGGTAACCCCGAATCTGCATACCAAACTTTTCCCGCAGATATTTTTTGGCAATGGCGCCTGCCGCCACACGCATGGCCGTTTCACGGGCAGAAGAGCGGCCACCACCCCGATAATCACGAATGCCGTATTTTTTCAGATAGGTATAATCGGCATGTCCGGGCCGAAATTTCTCTGCGATCTCCGAATAGTCCTTTGAACGCTGATCCGTATTCTCGATGATCAGGCCAATCGGGGTACCAGTGGTCTTTCCCTCGAAAACCCCGGACAGGATGCGCACTTGATCCGGTTCCCGTCGTTGGGTCGTGAATTTCGAGGTGCCCGGCTTGCGACGATCCAGATCATTCTGCAGATCAGCCTCTTCCAGACACATTCCAGGAGGGCAACCGTCAACAATGCACCCCAGTGCCAGCCCATGACTTTCGCCAAAGGTGGTAACGGTAAACAGTTTTCCAATTGAATTGCCAGACATGCCTTTCCTTCCCCCAATGCATCGACAAAACCTGAAACATCAGGATGTCGGGATGCCTATGTCTACATGATTTTATGAAGAAATGTTAGAATATTGCGATTGACTGACATTCTACAACGACTCACAGACTTAGAGAAACAAATATGGCTGGACACAGTAAATGGGCCAACATCAAGCACAAGAAAAAGGCACAGGACGCCAAACGCGGCAAACTCTTTACCAAGCTGATTCGTGAAATTACAGTCGCTGCCCGGCAGGGTGATCCCAACCCGAACAACAATCCCACCTTGCGAGCCGCCATCGACAAGGCGCTTGCTGGAAACATGAGCAAGGACACCATCGAGCGAGCCATCAAAAAAGGGTCTGGTGAACTGGAAGGTGAAAATTACGAAGAAGTCCGCTACGAAGGATATGGCCCCGGTGGAGTTGCCATCCTGGTGGATTGCCTGACCGACAATCGTAACCGGACGGTCGCAGAGGTCAGACATGCGTTCAGCAAATTTGGAGGCAATCTTGGCACTGACGGTTCAGTCAGTTATCTCTTCAACAAGTTGGGGGTGCTGGAATTTGACAGTGACACGGATGAAGACAAGCTGATGGAAGTTGCCCTTGAGGCAGGGGCAGACGATATCATCACCAACGATGATGGTTCCATTGAAGTCATTACCGAGGTTCAACAATTCTTTCCGGTCAAGGAGGCGGTGGAGAAAAGCGGCTTTCAGCCAATCTCCGCCGAGCTGACCATGCGACCCTCCAACAGTGTCGCCCTGGACGCCTCCCAGGCTGAAACCTTCATCAAGCTGGTCGACATGCTTGAAGAGCTTGATGATGTTCAGGATGTCTATTCCAATGTCGATATCGCCGAGGATATCCTTGAATCGCTGGCCTGATCATCCAGCGCTGCCCTGATGATCCGTATCCTGGGCATCGATCCCGGTTCTGTCACGACCGGATATGGCATCATCGAATCCGAGGGTAGTCGCCTTCGCCATATTGCCCATGGCATCATTCGCTGTACGTCGCCTTCCACATTGCCACAACGTCTTGGCGAAATCTACCGGACCATTCATGAATTGATCGAAACCTACCAGCCTGACCACGCTGCCATTGAGAAGGTCTTTGTCAAAAAGAATGTCGATTCGGCTTTAAAGCTGGGCCAGGCACGAGGAGCAGCCATCTGCGCGGTCAACCAGTCCATGGAAGGAATGAGGGGCAGCTTTTATGAGTACTCTCCTACCCAGATCAAGAAAACGCTCGTGGGCTATGGTCGTGCAGAAAAACAGCAAATGCAACGCATGGTGACGACCCTTCTGGGGTTGACAGTCTCTCCTCAACAGGATGCCGCCGATGCCCTGTCCTGTGCCATCTGTCATGCACACCATTACGGCAACGCGGCCCTGATGATGGCAAACAGCTACCAGTTGGCATAATGATCGGACTGATTCGCGGCATCCTGATCCAGAAGAAACCCCCTTCACTGCTAGTGGATGTCAATGGGGTCGGCTACGAAATCGAGGCGCCGATGTCCACCATCTACCAGTTGCCAGAGATCAATCAGGAGATACGTCTGCTGACCCATCTTGTCAGTCGTGAAGATGCCACCCTGCTATATGGGTTTGCCGAGGAGAATGAACGCACACTATTCCGGCATCTCATCAAGGTCAATGGTGTAGGAGCCAAACTGGCCCTCGCCATCCTCTCCGGGCTGTCCGTCCAGGCCTTTCATCAATGTATAGAGTTCAATGACAGCACCACGCTGACACGCCTGCCTGGTATTGGAAAAAAAACGGCCGAACGGTTGATCATCGAAATGCGTGACCGCATACAGGACCTGGAGATTGGTGTTACTTCGCAGGATGCGGTTTCTGCAGGTGCTGGACCGATTCAGGATCCTCTGTCCGAGGCTGTCCACGCCCTTGAGGCCCTGGGTTACAACCAGAAGGAGGCCACCCGCATGGTCAGCAAGATCGACACTCGCGACAAGAACAGTGAAACCATTATTCGTGAGGCCCTGCAGGGTCTGGGGCTTTAGAACCTGAATCCATATGGAAGAATCGGATAGATTGATCACCCCCGACCTCCAGACCGAAGACCTGAAACAGGCCGCCTCGATAAGGCCCGACCGCCTGCAGGACTATATCGGGCAATCCAAGGTCCGGCAACAGATGGAGATCTTCATCACGGCAGCCCGTCAACGCCAGGAAGCCATGGACCACTGCCTGCTGTTTGGGCCACCCGGCCTGGGCAAGACCACGCTCGCCAATATTATTGCCCACGAGCTGGATGTCGAGATCAAGCATACCTCTGGCCCGACTCTGGAAAGAACCGGAGACATGGCCGCCATCCTGACCAATCTTCGTCCCCATTCGGTTCTGTTTGTCGATGAAATCCATCGGCTCAACCCGGTGATCGAAGAACTGCTGTATCCGGCCATGGAGGATTTTCAGTTGGATATCGTCATTGGCGAAGGCCCGGCGGCCCGATCCATCAAGATCGACCTGCCACCCTTCACCCTTGTCGGTGCCACCACCCGCGCAGGACTGCTCACCTCACCACTCAGAGATCGCTTTGGCATCCTGCAACGGCTCGAATTCTATTCTACCGAAGAGTTGACCAGGATCGTCGAACGTTCTGCACAGATCCTCGGTTTCAGTATCGAAGGCCCGGCCGCCCAGGAGATCGCCAAACGGTCACGCGGCACCCCCAGAATTGCCAATCGTCTACTGAAACGCGTCCGTGATTATGCCGAGGTCCATCCGTCCAGAACATCAGGCGAAGACACTCATGAAGTCACCCCGGAGCTGGCCAGGGCCGCCCTTGAAATGCTGGATATCGACCCCAGGGGCTTTGATCCAATGGACCGCACCCTGCTCGACACACTGGTGACAAAATTCAATGGTGGTCCGGTTGGCATCGACAGTCTGGCTGCCGCCCTCAGCGAAGAACGCAATACCCTAGAAGATGTCATAGAGCCCTACCTGATCCAGCAAGGCTATATCATGAGAACGGCCCGGGGACGGATGGCCACAAGAATGACCTATGATTACCTGCGAATCACGCCTCCTGCCTCATTGGGAAACCTGCAACCGGAGCTGAACCTGGGACATGGCGACCGATAGCCCCTTCATCTGGACAGTCCGGGTCTACTATGAGGATACCGACTGCGGTGGCGTGGTCTACCATACCGCCTACCTGCGTTTCATGGAACGCGCCCGAACAGAATGGCTCAGAAAATATGGCTTTGAACAGGACAGTCTGTTGCGCGACAATATCCTGTTTGCAGTCCATTCCCTGGAGGTTCAATATCATCGTCCTGCCCGTTTCAATGATCTGCTGGAGGTGTCAGTAGAGATCGATTGCAAAACCCCGGCCAGCCTGACCTTTGCTCAAAAGATCCAACATTCGGAGTTTGATTCATTACTATGTTCCGCCCGTGTAAAAGTGGTCTGCCTGTCGGCAGACCGTTTCAGACCGTGTAAAATGCCCGCATCCATCAACAAGGAGATCTTCGGTGAGTACTGACCTTTCAATCATCCAGCTTTTTCTCAATGCCAGCTTCGTCGTCAAGCTGGTCATGCTCTTCCTGATCATCATATCCGTACTTTCCTGGACCATCATCATTCGCAAGAAGGCCCTATTACGATCTGCGATGAATGCTACCGAGAAATTCGAAAAGCTGTTCTGGTCAGGAATAGACATGGATGAAATCTACAGCAAGACTCGGCGTGGGCGCATCCCGCTTATTGGCACAGCCGCCATCTTTCGCGAGGGCTACCAGGAATACATCAAGACCTTCAATGAAAATCCCGACAACCCGCAAAAGGCCCTGGAGAGCAGTCATCGCATCATGCAAGTGGCAATGAATCGCGAGATCGAAAATCTGGAAAGCCAGATTCCGATGCTGGCCACCATCGGCTCAAACAGCCCCTATGTTGGCCTGTTTGGAACGGTCTGGGGCATCATGAACGCCTTTCACGCCCTGGGGAATGTCAAACAGGCCACCCTGGCAATGGTTGCTCCGGGGATTGCCGAGGCACTGATTGCCACCGCCATGGGCCTGTTCGCGGCGATCCCGGCCAGTATCGCCTACAACGATCTGGCACATCATCTGGAAAAACTGGAAAACAGTTACGAGAACTTCATTCAGGAATTCTATAATATTCTGCAACAATAACGATCATGGCCACACCCAGAAAAGTCAAACGTCGACTGATGTCCGATATCAATGTGGTCCCGTATATTGATGTCACACTGGTGTTGTTGATCATCTTCATGATTACGGCTCCGTTGTTGCAGCAAGGAGTCGAGGTGGACCTGCCGGATGCTGCCGCCAACCCGGTTTCGGACAGCGATTCTCAGGATCCCCTGATCCTCACCGTGGATGCCCAGGGACGGTTTTTTCTCAATATCGGCAATCGCGACAACAAAAAACCGCTGCCGCTGGATCGCAAGACCGTCATCAAACGCGCCACTGCCGTGATCCGCCACCGCAAGGATATCCCGGTTCTGGTGAGAGGTGACAGTAAGGTTCCTTATGAACATGTTGTTCTTGGCATGACCCTGCTGCAACGGGCAGGCGCCAAAAGTATCGGACTTCTTACAGAGCCTCCGGAATAGCCCCGGATCATGTTCTCCAGGCTGGCTCTAAAATTTCCGTGGCTGCTGTCGCTGATTCTGCATGGGCTGATCCTGCTGGCCCTGATTCAGACTATCGACTGGAAAGACAGGATCATAACCAGCGAACCTCCCAAACAGCAAACCATCAAGGCCCGCGTGATTGATGAAGGCAAGATCCGTGCTGAAAAGGAACGCAGGCGTCAGCAACAAATCCTGAAGGAACGTGAACGGGCCAGAAAACTGGCAGAAAAACGTCGCAAGGAGCTGGAGAAAAAACGACTTGCCGAAAAAAAACGACTGGAAGAGAAACGCCGCAAGGAGGCACTGAAACGCAAGAAACTGGCTGAAGAAAAGGCCAGAAAGGAAAAAATCCGACGCCAGAAGGCGGAACAGGCGCGTTTGAAAAAGGCTCGGGAAGCGGCAGAAAGGCAACGCAAGGCCCGGCTGGAAGCCGCAGAGAAGGAACGACTGCGCAAGGAGCGTGAAAGACAGGAAGCCGAGGCCCGAGCAAGGCTCGAAGCAGAAAAGGAGGCCCAGCGCCGCGAGGCCGAGGCAGAACTTCGCCGACAGATGATGTCAGAAGAACAGGGGCTTGATTCAGCGATAGCGGAACAGACCCAATCCATCATCAATGAATATGAAGTACTCCTGAAGAAAAAGATCGAACGCTACTGGGTTCGACCGAAAAACAGCCCTGCCGGACTCTCCTGCGAGATTCAGGTTCGATTGATTCCGGGCGGTGAAGTCGTGGAGGTCAAGGTTACACGCAGTAGTGGAAACAGCATATTTGACCGCTCGGCCATCAATGCGGTAAAACGGGCGTCTCCTTTACCTATTCCAGATGACATTACACTGTTCAACCGATTCAAGCTGATAACCTATGAATTTAGTCCCGATGAATAGATTGCCAACAAGACTTGTGACCACTCTCCTGTTATGGGCTGCCTGTATTTTTATGGCACCCGCCCAGGCCACCCTGACCATCAAGATCACCCAGGGGAGCAAGGCCGCCCTGCCCATTGCGGTCGTCCCCTTTTCCTGGGAGATTCCCGGCGTGTCGCGCACCGGTGTCAATATTTCAGAGATCATCGAAAATGACCTGCATACCAGCGGGGCCTTTGCACCGGTAGAACATAATGCATTCCTGTCGCTACCGCATGCGATTGAAGATGTGCAATATGAGGACTGGCGTATCCTCGGTACCAGTAACCTGGTGATCGGCCAGATCATGGCGGCCGAAGAAGGCTTCGTGGAAATCCGCTTTCGGTTGCTGGACACTATTTCCCAGAAACAACTGGCCGGAAAAAGCCTGATTGCCCCGACCTCAAATCTGCGTCGTGCTGCCCATGAGATAAGCAATATCATCTACGAACAACTGACCGGCCAGAAGGGAGCATTTACCACTCGCATTGCCTATGTGGCCGTGGAAGGCAATCGACGCAACCCCACCTACAAGCTTCTGGTTGCCGACGCCGATGGCCATGATCCGCAGACAATCTTCAAATATCATGAGCCGGTTCTGTCTCCGGACTGGTCACCGGATGGGCGCAAACTCGCCTACGTCTCCATGGAACAGAATCGTTCCGAGATCTTTGTTCAGGATCTGCGAACCGGCGAACGGGAAAAGATCTCGGCCTTCAAGGGGATCAATGGTGCTCCTGCCTGGTCACCGAATGGCAAGGAGCTGGCAATGGCCCTGTCTCGCAGTGGCAACCTGGAAATCTATATCTTCGATCTGGAAAGTCGTGGTCTGCGCCGCCTGACGCAAAACCTGGCCATTGATACCGAACCGGTATGGACACCGGATGGAAAGTCGATCATCTTCACCTCGGACCGGAGTGGTGGTCCGCAATTGTATCGCGTGGATCGGCGTGGTGGACCCGCAGAACGGCTGACCTTCGAGGGACGCTATAATGCGCTGGCAGACATGTCACCGGATGGAAAAAAGATGGCGTTCATCCATCGTGAAAAGGGAAGATATCAGGTGGCCGTCATGGATCTGGCCACCCGCAACATGCTGGTGTTGACAGAGGGAAGATTGGATGAGTCTCCCAGTTTCTCTCCGAATGGAAGTATGATAATCTACGCCACGCAGGAAGGAAACAAGGGTATTCTGGCTGCCGTCTCGCCGGATGGCGAGATCAAGGAGACCCTGACGATACAGAAAGGCAGTGTACGGGAACCGGACTGGTCCCCGTTTTTTCAATAGATTGGATTGTAAATCGCCATAATGGAGAAACCAATGAACCTGATTCAGAAAATTTGCACGCTACTCATCGTGTTGGCCCTGGTCAACGGCTGCAGTTCAAATAAAAAGAAAAATGCACAGCTGATGGAGGAAACGCCTGCAGCCAGCAATCCGGTTGCTGCACCTGTTACAAGTCCTGCCGATAGTGGTGCTGAAACCTTCTCAACCGGTGATGAGACTGCCATATCCGGAAGCAATCTGGAGGCCGAAGCCACCCAGCCTACCGAAACGGTCCCTTTTCCTTCCAGTAACACCATTTATTTCGAATTCGACAGCAGTCAGATCAATGACTCCTTCTCTTCCCTTGTCGAAGAGCATGCCGCCTATCTCAATGCTCATCCCAATGCCCATGTCTCCATCGAAGGTCATGCGGATGAACGTGGCACTCGGGAATACAACATGGGACTGGGAGAGCGTCGTGCCAATGCCGTCTTTCGCATGTTGTCTCTCCAGGGCGTTCCCGATGCGCAGATGACCGTTGTCAGCTATGGAGAGGAAAAGCCGGTTGCCTTTGGTCATAACGAAACTTCATGGCGCCTGAATCGTCGTGTCGAGATCGTTTACACCCGTCGGTAAACAGTCATCATAAACCAGGCGTTGAAGCGGTTCCTTGTTTCAGCCACACTCACTGGCACTGTAATCGGACTGTCCCTGTCTGCTGCATCGGCGGCAGACAGGCGTGGTCCCGCACCGGTAGTTGAATCCATCCCGGTTGAAAGTTTCCAATCTTCATCACCTGACCCACAGTTCCAGCGCTGGAAAAAACAGGTCGATGCCAGACTGGCTCGCATGGAACGCATCAACTCCAACCGGGCCCTGATGAGCCTAGTTCAGCAGATTGACCAGTTGACCAACGAACTCAGCCAGCTTCGTGGACAGATCGAAGAACTCGATTATCAGCTCAATAAACTGTCGGACCGACAGAAAAAGATCTATCAGAGCCAGGATCAGCACCTGACAGACCTTGACCGGCGAATAACCGCTCTGGAAAAAAGACCTGTCGTCGTGGCACCGACTGTACCCGCTTCTTCACCCTCGCCTGCCACCCTGGCACCGACGGTACCCAACACCGCCCAAACCCCTGCACCGTCTCTGACCGCACCCAAACCTTCTGCAACACTGAAAACCAGCCCTGCACCGAAAGTGGCTATTCCTTCAGCCACAGCACCGATCAACCAGGAACGCAATTCCACTCCCGAAGAAAAAATGAGTTATCAGGCAGCCTTCAAGCTGGTCTATGA
>RFGN01000478.1 GCA_003696645.1 Gammaproteobacteria bacterium
AATGGACAACAACTTACCACGGAGCGGACATCAGAGGTTTGCAGGGCTCTGGAATCGACGGCCAGACTGGATTTTGGTGATCAATCGACACTTTCCGAGATGGGGTGATGGCGATTCATCCAACCTTTTCGTGCCAGCAGGGCACAGCCGTAGGCGGCTTCATGATGTTCAGCCTGTTCGACAGGAACGGCAAGAAACCTTTCACGGATTCGAGTCCACGCCAGATTACTGGCCCCACCTCCGACACTGACCACTCTTTTGATCGCTGGAGCCCCCAGTTTTTCCAGGATTCGATAACCCTGTGCCTCGATGCTGGCCATTCCCTCGAACAGTGCCTGTAGAAACCTCACCGGGTTATCCGGTCTGGGACTAATCTGGGGGCTTTTTTCCGGATCATTGATGGGGAAACGTTCTCCGGTTGTCGGCAGAGGATAATAATTCAACCCGGTCAAACGATCCGTATCAATCTGCTCCGACAATTTTTTCAGATCATCGGCATCAAAATATTGTGACAGGACCCGTCCCCCAGAATTGGAGGCGCCGCCAGCCAGCCAGAACTCACCAAAACGATGACTGTACACCCCCGTGCCGGCATCATTGATGGCCTTTTCAGACATGACCTTGAGAACCAGGGTAGACCCCAACGAGGTCACGGCCTCTCCAGGTTGCTGGATACCGCTGGCCATGACTGCGGCAATACTGTCGGTGGTACCAGTATAGACCTCGGGCTGGGTGACAAGACCATGACGTTGGCAAAGATCCTTGTTCAAAGGTGCGACACGAGTCCCGGGAGGGGCGACTTTGGGAAGGAGGCCGGCATGAGAACCCAGACAATTGACAAGCCATTTGGGCCAGCATCTTTGGTACGCATCATAACCGAGCTTGAAGGCATTGTTTTCATCGGTCAGGCCTGTACGGCCGGTCAGAAAATGCAACAACCAGTCGGCCTGATGCATGCAGAATACCGGTTTCTCCATGGGTGGATGGTTAAGAAGCCACAACAGTCTGGCAAGAGTGGAACTGCGGGAATGAACGACGCTCGATGGGGGCGCAGATTGGGCAATCCATTGCATCTCCTGATCTGTGGCACGAGCATCGTCGTAGAACAACACATCACTGATGACCTGTCCCTGTCGGTTGCAGAGCATGATCGTTCCGGAGGTTGCGTCCAGTGAGATGGCCTGCAGGGATCGAAGGGAGATTGTGTATCGCAATTCAGAAAATCCCTGGTCAATGGCCTTTTTCCACAGATCCTGAGGTTGCTGTTCCTGGAGTCCGTAACCAGATTCAGGCAATGGAATCTTGCAGAATCTCCTGAGATTGCCAAAAAGGTCAATGACACAGAATTTGATCGAAGAAGTTCCCAGATCAATACCCAGAAACTGTTCAGCAGAGGTCATGGGGCGATTCTATCCAATCCTCGACTGAAAAAAAACCTGCGCCTTGTGGCGCAGGTCTGTTTCAACCCTGGCTTGCAGCCTTTCTAATGCTTGGCTGCAGGCTCGTGGTGGGAGGCACCAAGGCTATGATCAAATTCATAACCTTTATCGGGTACTGGATGATGCCCCATGGCGGCGTCAACCTGATAGGGGATGGTGCCGCATTGATTACGGTCATTCAGACCGCAGGTCTTCTTGTGAAACAAGGAATAGAAAGGATCGACTCCCAGCATGGCTGTGCCCAGCGGGTAGATGGACAGCAGGACGAGATATCCTTCCCATGTGACGAAATTACCGGTCGCGATGGCGATCCCGACTGCTGAGATCATTCCGATTCCGATGGTGAAACGAACCAGACGATCAGTCAGACTCAGGTTCTGAATGACCTCCAGTTTTTTTGCTACTCTTTCCATGATGCACCCCCGTTTGGTTTGGTTACGCCTATAGTTCACCATAAACAAGGGCGAAGTTCAGTGACTTCGTCACATAAATGAGAATCATTCCGATTTAGGGCGGGAAAGACGGTTCAGGGCTGTTCTATTCAGAATCTCGATACTTCCGCGATGAAGTTTGACCCAACCCTGCTGCTCAAATCGTTTCAGGACACGACTGATGACCTCTCGCGCCGATCCCAGCTCTTCGGACAGGTGCTGATGGGTGGTGTGGATACAGGGGTTTGGGGTATGACGTGTATCCGTTTCCTGTTTCTGGATTGCCAGCAGGGACTTCGCCAATCGTTGTTCAATGGGGAGGCTTGTGACATCCTCGACAAGGTGGATGATTTTCTCCAGATCACGTTCAATGGCAAGATGGACAAAGGTGGCAAAGTCCCGGGAATGCTGCATCAGTGTCTCGAAACCGGGATGAGAGAGCAGCAGGGCAGCCAGATCGGTTTCGGCAATGAGGCTGGCGGGTTGATGGCCGTGTCCCAGCAGGCAGGAGGCCGTCAGACCGCAGGTTTCACCTGGATGCAGATGATGCAGATTGAGATGATGGCCATCCTCGGTGATTTTTTGTACGATGGCTGTGCCTTCTAGGATCAGAATAAAGTGATGGCAGGCAGTGTGATCGGCAAAGATCAATTCTCCCGGTAACAAACGGAGGACCTGGCAATACCGCCTGATCTCGTCAGACAATTTCTTGTCAAGTGTAGAAAATCCAGGTATCTGTTTGATTTCATTTGAATCAGGGCGATGAATCACTTCTGGCTCCGGGTCGTGAGACCCTGGTAGGCATCTATCCTTCTATCACGAAAAAATGGCCAGATCCGTCGCAGGTCCCGGGTGAGGGTACGGTCCCATTGGGCCGACAGAAGACCTTCCGTTTGTTCGTCCGTTCTGGCAAGCCAGGCCCCCTGGGCGTCACAGATAAAGCTGTGTCCCCAGAATTGGCTGCCATTTCCCTGTTCGCGGGGATGCGCCTCCCAGCCGGTGCGGTTACAGCAGATCAGTGGCAGATGATTGGCCACTGCGTGGCCTCTCTGAACCGTCTGCCAGGCCTCAAGCTGTCGAGCCTGTTCGCTTGCAGCATCCTTGATATCCCATCCAATGGCAGTAGGGTAGACCAGGATCTCCGCGCCGGCCAGGGCCATCAGTCTCGCCGCTTCAGGAAACCACTGATCCCAACAAATCAGTACACCCAGACGCCCAACAGAGGTATCGATGGGCTGAAACCCATCCTGGTCACCGGGGCTGAAATAGAATTTTTCGTAGTAGCCCGGATCATCCGGAATATGCATCTTGCGATAGAGTCCAGCGATCTGTCCATCCCGGTCGAACACGACTGCGGTATTGTGAAATATGCCTTCCATGCGACGTTCGAACAGGGAAGCGACCAGAACCAGGCCATGACGCTGGGCCAGGCGGCCGAGATGTTCTGTTGTCGGCCCTGGAATCGGTTCGGCACGATCAAATACCGATGCATCTTCATTCTGACAAAAATAGGGGCCCTGATGCAGTTCGGGTAATACCAATAGTTGAATGTCCTGCCTGGCCGCCTCCTGCATCCCGGTTTCGATCCGTTCAAGATTGTCTTCGGTACTGCCATCCAGGCGGGTCTGAAGACAACCGATATGGACAGATTCAGTCATGGCCATCAGGGGTATTTTCGGCTGGAATATGCATGGTGACACAATGCAGGCTACCACCCTGATGAATCAGGGAACGTGCATCCAGTGGTGCAATCCTCCGGTCAGGAAAACAGCGTTGCAGCGTTTCAAGGGCTATCTGGTCCATGGGGTCATTATATACCGGCACGATGACCTGGCCATTGGTGATCACAAAATTTGCATAAGTGGCAGCAAGTCGCCGGCCCTGTCCATCATGGATTGGGCGTGGAATGGGCAGGGGAAAAAGATGGTAGGGTTCTCCGTTGCAGTCACGGAAGGATTCCAGTTCCTGTTTCATCCTGCAGAGCTCATCGTATTGGCTGTCTGACGGGTTGGAACAGGTGGTATAGACGATGGTTTCGGGGTCACAGAAGCGTGCCAGGATATCAATGTGGCTGTCGGTGTCATCCCCCTCCAGGGCGCCGTGGTCCAGCCACAGGAAGCGATCCACCCCCAGCCACTGACGCAGTTTTGCCTCGATTTCGTGTTGAGCAAGCCCAGGATTGCGTTGAGGAGAGAGCAGGCAGCGCCGGGTGGTCAGCAGGGTGCCACACCCATCGGTTTCGATGCTTCCGCCTTCAAGGACGAATGGTAGGGTATGTATCGGATGAGATCCCAATGCGCCTTGTCGGTAAAGGTCTCGAGTAATCCGGTTATCCAGTTGGGAAGGAAATTTTTCTCCCCAGCCATTGAATCGGAAATCCAGGAATTCCAGACCATTTTCGGAATGGACACCAATCGGTCCATGATCGCGGGCCCAGCAATCATTGGAAAGGGCCTCGAAAAAATAAATCTGGGTAGGGTCGGCGGTATCGAAGCGTTGCAGTTTTGCGAGTATGATATGGCGATCGAACCTAGGTGGAATGACGAGGATCACCGGCTGGAATCGGGCAATCAGGGCGATCAGGTGGGAGAAGGTCTGTTGTACGGCCGCATGTTGATTCCCCCATATATCGGCATCATGTGGCCAGGTGAGCAGGGTGGCCTGCTGTGGTGACCATTCCGCCGGCAAGATCATGGGAAATCAGCGGTTGGCGACCGCCTGAATCACATAATGGGACTCGAATACCACCTTGAACTCAGGATAGAACCAGCGAGTGATGGGGGGCTTGCCGACCGGACCCACCTTGCGTTCCGGCTTGCCAAAGGCCTTTTCCACCTCTGCCATGCTCATGCCACGCTTGGGCATCTTCGGCAGGGGTTTGGGCGCGCTGCTGCCGACCTCGACGGTGGGTTTGTTGATGATGACCAGTGTCCCGGAGCGGGTTGTTGCAGTGCCGGACGGTTCGTTGCTGATGTGGGCCGATTTTTCGGCGGTCTTTTCGGCGTTTGGGTTGTGAATCTGAATCGTTCCGGCTGGAATCTGTCCGGCAAGACTCACCCCTGAAAACAGAGACAAGGCCCATGCAAGCAACAGGCAAAGAGAAAAATAACGATATAAAGTCATGCAATCAGAACAACAGATAAGCTTTTCAGTCATCATACCAGTCTACAACCGTGCACACAGTATACAACGAGCGCTGCAGTCGGTAAAAGCACAGAAACGGCCTGCTGATGAGGTTATTGTGGTGGATGATGGCAGTGAAGACGATCTGGAGGCTGCTCTGCAGTCCTTTGGTGATGTCATTCTCCTTCAACAGCCACATCAAGGGGTCAGTGCTGCCCGCAATCTGGGGATTCGCCATGCCAGAAGCAACTGGATCGCGTTACTGGATTCCGATGATGAATGGTTGCCGGACAAGTTGCAATGTCAGCAGGCGTGTATCCTCGCCCATGAAGACATTCGGGTGGTGCATACCGATGAGATATGGATTCGCAACGGTGTACGGGTCAATCCCGGCAAGCGGCATCGCAAGTCCGGGGGCTGGATCTTTCGTCATTGTCTGCCCCTGTGCGCAATGTCTCCTTCATCCATTGTCATCCACCGTGATGTTCTGGAGGCGGTAGGCGGGTTTGATGAGTCATTGCCGGCCTGCGAGGATTATGATCTGTGGCTGCGCATCACCAGCCGTTTTCCGGTGGAATATCTCGATATTCCACTGATTCGCAAATATGGCGGTCATGCCGATCAGTTGTCCCGACAGTTCTGGGGCATGGATCGTTTTCGCATCCGCGCCTTGGAAAAGGTCATTTGTTCGGGACAACTCTCCCCCGAGGACAGGCAGGCTGCCTGCGAGATGTTGCAGTCAAAATGCCGGGTCTACATGCAGGGCCTGAAGAAACGTGGCAGGGATGAGGAATGGAAACACTATCAGGCGTTGCTGGATAGGGTGCTATGAAATCATGCGGTGGTTATCTGCTCGAAGCATTGTTTTCTGGGGAGTTGTCGGAACAGTTTCGCTTCAGGGCCTGTGAGCTTTCCAGTTCCCAATCGCGCATGGCCAGCAACAGGGCGACACTCTGACGTTCCGTCACCGGTAGCATCTTGTCTTCCTCCAGACAGAGTTCAAAGGTCTGGATCAATGCCTGCAGTCGCTGCCGAATTTTCTGCAAAGAAGCTGCCGAAAGATCACCATAGAGAAAACGGCGCAGTCGGCCTTCCTGACTGAAACGGGTTCCCAGAAAACGGGCCTGGATCTCCTTTTCGAAAAATTGTTCAATCGGACCATTCTTCAACCATTGAAAATGCTCGTCAATGAGCAGCCTGTAGCGATTGTTAGGCAGCAATTCGATCAATCCAAGAGATTCCAGATGGATCAGGTGACGGATACATTCTGCCTTGTCCAGGATGTACTGCTGCAGGATGTCTTCAAGGCTCCAGTGGTTTTTTATGCACAGGGCGACCAGCAGTAAACGTGGATCGCTGACCAGTTCCTGTTCTTGGCGAACCGTGAGATGAGCGATATGCGGTGTCTGCCGGGCATGATACTGGAGCAGTTCCAGAAGGGTGATGTCCAGCAATTCACAAATGGCCTCCAGGCGTTGCAGGGACAATCTTTGATGGGAAAACAGGCGCTTGATGGTCACCTCGCTTACATCGAGCTGACGTGCAATGTCGGCATAGGTGATATGCCGGGAGCGGAGCAGGGACTTCAGGGTCCGGATCAAGGCTTTCGACTGGTTCATGGCGAATTGAATAAAAGTATCAAAAAATAATACTATACATGAC
>RFGN01000479.1 GCA_003696645.1 Gammaproteobacteria bacterium
TCCTGACCAGATCATGGCCACAACCAGCGGAAGCGTTTCGGCCACAATTAACCAGGCATACAGTGAGATCAGCATGATTGACATCACCAAAAGCGGCCACTCTCTCCATTCCAGAACCGACAGCACAAAGCACAGAGCCTGCAAAAATCACGTAGGTTGAAGCTATAGGTCATTCAGTGCGACAGTTCTCCTTCTTCCCTTTCCTTCTGCCCTTGTTCTACCCAAAAACAGCGAGCCCAGTGAGTTCTCATAAAACGAGTCTGATCTGGATATTCCTGCCGGCATTGATCCGTTGCGTGGGGGCAACGGGGGTGAAAATGACAGCCTTTGGGAGGGTTCGCCGGTGATGGCAATTCTCCTTCCAGTCGGATAACTTCCCGGCCATTGCTTTCAATATGGGGGATGGCCGAGATCAATGCCTGCGAGTAGGGGTGGCGCGGAGATTGCATGACGGATTCAACATCACCAAATTCGACAATCCGACCAAGATACATCACCGCCACCTCATCAGCCAAGTACTCGACAACTGACAGATTATGGGTAATAAACAGATAGGACAGGCCAAACTCCTGTTGCAGGTCCTTCAGCAGATTGAGAATCTGCGCCTGAACCGAAACATCCAGCGCACTGGTCGGTTCATCACAGACAATCAGTTTCGGCTCAACCGCCAAGGCCCTGGCTATACAGACACGTTGTCGCTGACCACCGGAAAGTTCGTGGGGGTAACGATCCTTCATGAGGCTGGGCAGGCCGACCTTGTTCAGCAGTTCATCGACGCGGGCTTCACGTTTCTTCCGATCATATTCGGGCTTGAGAGACAGCATACCCTCTTCGATGATCTTCTGTATCGTCATGCGCGGGTTCATCGAGGCATAGGCATCCTGGAAGATGATCTGCAGGTCAGAGCGATGTTTTCGCATCCTGCGTTCACTCAGATGACTCAGGTCAACCCCATTGAAACGAATACATCCTTCGGTCTGGTCAAGCAGTTTCAGGATGCTCTTTCCTGCTGTGGTCTTCCCACATCCTGATTCGCCCACCAGAGCCAGGGTTCGGCCCTTGCCAATTTCGAGATTGATGCCATCGACTGCCCTGACCTGTCCGGTCACCCTTTTCAACAGCCCTCTCCTGACCGGAAAGTACACCTTCAGATTATCCACTTCCAACAGCAACCTCTCTCCAGCATGATCATGTTGAACCATCCTCTGTGTGAGATGCTGTTCGATCTCTTCTTTCAATATCGAGGGTTTGCCCTTGTGGTTCTGATCATACAGATGACATTGGACCTGAATGCCGGATGGAGAACGATGGGTCTCTGGAATTTGACTGTGACAAATATCCATGACTCGATCACAACGGTCAGCAAAACGGCACCCCTGAAACACCTGATCGAGTGATGGGACAAAGCCTTCGATGGTCTTCAAAGCATGTCCACGCTTCCGGGCTGACGGCAGGGATGCAAACAGTTTGCGCGAATAGGGGTGATGAGGGTCCTTGAAAAAGGCCGTTTTCGTGGCAAGCTCGACAAGCTGCCCCGCGTACATGACACCAACCTGATCGGCCACCCTGTAGACAACACCCAGATCATGGGTAATCAGCAGAATGGACATGCCCTTCTCTTTCTGTATCTTGACAAGCAGATCAAGAATCTGCGCCTGGATGGTCACATCCAGGGCGGTCGTCGGTTCATCCGCAATCAAAAGGTCCGGGTCTCCTGCAAGTGCCATCGCAATCATGACACGCTGTTTCATCCCGCCAGAAAGCTGATGGGGGTATTCATCATAGCGTCTTTCTGGGTCAGGGATTCCCACATCCTGCAGGAGTTGAATCACTCTTTCACGACAGTCCTGACCACGCAGATCGGAATGTAACGCCACGGCCTCCCGGATCTGATAACCGACAGTGAGAACAGGATTGAGACTGGTCATCGGATCCTGGAAAATCATGCCGATTCTTCCGCCCCGTACCTGCCGCATCTTCTTTTCGGGCAAGGCCAGAAGGGGTTCCGTTCCCAGACGAATATCACCAGAATCATAGAATGCTGTTGTTGGCAGCAACCTCATGATCGACAGGGCCGTCATGCTCTTCCCACATCCCGACTCGCCCAGAAGGGCGAATGTTTGCCCTCGAGGAATGGAGAAACTGACCTGGTCAACTGGAAAAAACCGGCCGTTCCGGGTGGAAATCCCCACCTTGAGCTGCTGAATGGCAAGAATGGATTCTTTCATAGATATTCCGTCAATGGTGCCTGTGGCTGCGTGGATCAAAGGCATCGCGCACCGCATCCGCAAACAGATTGGCCGACAATACCAGAAAAAACATGAATAAGAATGCCGCAACCAGTGTCCACCAGACAACGGGTTCCCGGCTGAGTTCAAGACGGGCAGCATTGATCATGTTTCCCCAGCTGTACATGGTCGGGTCCACCCCTATCCCGACATAGGAAAGTACCGCCTCGGCCAACACCAGACCACTGAAGTCCAGAACAATGGTGATGAGGACGATATGCAAGACATTGGGTAACAGGTGCCGCAGGAGGATCTTCACACGAGAGCTCCCCAATGCCATCGCCACCTGAACATATTCTACCTGCCGCAACTTCAGTGCCTCTCCACGCAACAGTCTGCACAATCCGGTCCAGCTGGTAATCCCCAGGATCAGGCAGAGAAACAGCAGGCGCATGTCAGCCCTTTGCTGCAAGGTTGGAAAGCTATCGGGGTGGGCCGCAATATAGGCCTGCATGACCAGGATGGAAGCTGCGATCAGCAAGACACCCGGAATGGAACTCAACGTGGTATAGAGATATTGGATCACGTCATCCACCCAGCCCCGGAAATAACCGGCCAGCAGACCCAGACTGATGGCAAACGGCAACATGATCAGGGTGGTCAGCGTCCCGATCACCAGACCGGTTCGGATACTCTTGAGGGTTTGATAAAGGACATCCTGTCCAACCTTGTCGGTACCCAGAATATGGTATTCCCCCATATAGCCAGAGATCAGAATAACCACTGCCCCTAACCCCATCAAGGTTATCCAGACTGTACGGGCAATCCGATATTCGGAATGCTTCAGAATTTGCAGGACTCCTGTCCCGGATGCTCTGGCCATTCCCCAGAGTGTCAATAAAGCCAGACCCGCCCAGATCAGGAAAAGCCGAATACCAATATCAAGAATGTATTGATCATGTCTCCCGTGATCCGTCTCATGTTGCCCGCCATACTTCAATAACGGGAATGTTCGTATCTGTCCTCCCTCTTCCGTCAGGACTGTTTCCATTACAAAGGCACGATTGGCAAAGGGAGCGGAATAGGTCTTTTCAGTCTGCTCGGACAAGGGACTCAATAGGACATCCAGCAAACTTTGAACCTCCTGGACGGGTTGGCCATTCTGAATGGGACGAAAATGCAGTGAATCTGACAGTCCTACCAGCACATAGGCCAGAAGAACAATCAGCCCGGCCATTCCGGACGGTTTGTTTAAGACCTGCGACCAGGTGGCCCGAACCTGAGGTTGACGACGCCCCCAAACCACCAGAGACACGATCAGTACCGAAAGAAAGAACAGAAGCCCATCGGTCCACAGAATGACAGGTTGGATCATCCTTCCAGCCTCACTCTGGGATCAACCAGGGAATAGGACAGATCTGTCATCAACAGACCAAGGATATACAGACAGGTTCCCAGGAAAACAATGGCGCGAACGATGGCAAAATCCTGTGACTGGATGGCATCAATCGTATAGCTGCCCAGACCCGGAATACCGAAAAACGATTCCAGCACCAGTGCACCCATGAACAGCAATGGCAACACCGACACTGCACCGGTCAGAATCGGCACCATGCCGTTTTTCAAAACATGAACAAACAATACCCGTACATCTCCCAGTCCCTTCGCCCAGGCGGTACGGACATAGTCCTTGCCTGCCTCTTCCAGAAAGAGTGTGCGATACCAGCGGGAAGATCCACCGATCCCACCCACTACACCGACAATGACCGGAAGGGCAACAAAGGCAATCGATGACCAACCAGGCTGATAACCGGATATGGGGGTCAGATGCAGCAGTTTTCCGAAAAGATATTGCCCACCAATAATATAAAACATGCCGGAAATGGACATCAGAATCACACACAGGATGACCCCTCCTGTATCCAGATAGGTGCCACGAAAGAAAACCATCAGCAACGCAAAACTGATGTACACGGCCATTCCCAGAAAGAATACAGGGATCTGGATGGCGAGGCTGGGCCACATCCTGTGCCGAATATCATCTCCGATATCCCTGCCCTGATCGGATTCGCCAAACCGAAAGACAAACAGACTCATCGATTTTCTGAAAAAAATGGTTTCTTTCAGACTGTCCACTCCGGTTTTCTTGCTATTGAAAAATAGCGGCACATCATAACCATGATCGATCTTCCAGGATTGTATCGCTTCAGGGGTCACGTGTTTCATCCCAAGATGCATCCTTGCCATGCTGTCAGGCGTATTGACAACGAAAAACAGAAAAAAGGTCAGAACATTGACCCCAACAAGGATCGGTATGGCATACAGGAGTCGACGCAGAATATAGCTTCCCATCATCCTCTCCCAACCAGAGCCGGTGCGTTCAGCTTGCGACGATAGGCAACCCAAGCAGGTAAAACCAGAATTGCAATTCCCAGAGCAACAAAGGCCAGAGGCCACCAGATCACCCGATTCCATTGCTGTTGACGAGTTCTGCGCAATTCAGGATCAACAGAGACATATTTGAGGGTATTGTTGGCCATCATGTTCGGTTTACTGGGACCGACCCATTCATGCGACAAACCAAAGCTGCGTGGATTAACCCCCCATATCCAGGGGGAGTCCTGTTGTACAATCTCAACCATACGGTCAATCAGCTTTTTCCTTGCAGGACCATTCTCCATGCTTTTCATCTGGTCAAACAAGTTGTCAAACTCAGCATTGTTGTAATTGGCCGCATTTTCACCTCCATGCTGGGCCTTGCCATTTGGGCCATAAAGCAGGAACAGAAAATTTTCTGGGTCTGGGTAATCGGCATTCCAACCCCATTGAAAGATCTGGGCATTTCCATTCAGCATCTTGTCCTGAAAACGATTGTAATCGGTACTGCGTATATCCAGTTCAATATTCAGCTTGGCAAACTGCTTGCGCCACCAGTCCAGTCTCGCCTTGTCATCCGGACCACTGGCAGCGGTATCCAGATGCAAGACCAGTTGATCTCCGGTTTGTTTATCTACACCATTCGGATAACCGGCTTCAGCAAGGAGCCTTTTTGCCTCCTGAAGGGGTCGTCGCAAAGGGTGTCCATTATTCCAGGTATAGACCACAGAGTTTATCCCCTTGGGACCATCGTGATAACCGAAAATGCCTGGCGGAAGAGGTCCTTGTGCGGCAATTCCACGACCATTCATGAAGATCGCAATATATTCCTCGTAATCCACAGCTACCGAGATGGCCTGGCGCAGCTTGCGGGCACGCTCACCATACCCTCCCACAACCGGATCCAGCATATTGAATCCCATATAATAGATGGAAGGTGCGACAGCCGTACGCAGTCGGATTCCCTTTTGTTTCATGGAGGACCGAAGCTCGGCTGACCCGCCAGATGAAAACTGGATGGCCTGATCAAAACTGTCCGAACTGATCCCCGAGGTATCGTAATATCCCTGCAGGAACTTGTTCCAGTAGGGAATGCTCTCTTTTTCCAGGGTATAGACAGCCCGATCAATCATGGGAAGGGAATGACCTGCCAGGTCAAGCAGGGCCTGATCCTCGGTCGCTTCTGCCCTGGGGTACGTCTCACCATGAAAATTCGGGTTGCGGATCAATACAATTCTGGCATTGGGGCTATTTTCCTGCATCATGAATGGACCTGTCCCTACCGGGTTGTTATCCAGCCTGATATTCTTTTCTGCCAGGCCTGGCTGGCGGTAGAACTGCTCCACCTCTACCGGCATGGGGGCAAAAAAGGGCATGGCCAGCCAATACAGAAACTGTGGGTATTTCCCTCTGATGCGAATCTCGTACCGATAACGATCCAGACTGTGGACCCCATCCAGCGACTGTCTTTTCAGATCAATCTCTCCATGATCCGATTCGGCATTCAGCTTCTGGGCCAACTCCTTCAACCCAACAATATAGGCCGACATCAATCCAAGGATCGGTGAATGGACGGAGGGATGGGCCAGACGTTTGATCTGATAGACATAATCATCTGCGACAAGCTCCCGCGTCGCTGACGGCTGGATATCATTTAAGCTATCAAGATGATTGAGCTGTTCCTCAGAGAGATGATGATGAGGATAGTGGCCGGGCTCATCCTGGTAAAAGGCAGGGTGTGGCTGATAACGAATACCATGACGCAATTCAAGAGTATAGACTGTCATGGCCACGTTTGCAGGATTTTCTGCCGCCTTGTGTGACAGAACCTTCCCCTTGCTGTCCAGGTAACGAATCTCGGGCATGGCCTTCAGGGTCAGCGGAATCAGGGTATAAGGTCGCTTTAGATAATCGTACTGCAAGGGTGGCTCATAGATCTGGGCAGTATAAGCGATCTCATTGGCGCTGTAGGAACGCGCCGGATCAAGGTGTTTGGGGGGAGCACTGAAGGCACCATAGTAGACTGTTTCACCCGCAGGTTCAGGGCCATACGGAAAATTGGCTGGTCGCCCCTGACAACCCGAAAAAAGACCCAGACAGGCAAGCAGCACCAGTAACCCCTTCATCCATCCTGTTGGAGAATGCGCAGAAATCATCGCAACAGTTTGCCAAAATTACCTCGCACACGCAAAACATCCTGCCAAACGGACCGGGACAGTCGATAATCGTATAGAATCCCGGAATGGCAGAAAAAAATTGGATCGTAACCGATTGCTGCACTGCCGGCGTCGATGAGGCAGGTCGAGGACCGCTTGCCGGGCCGGTCGTTGCAGCGGCCGTCATTCTCGATCCGGATATCTCGATACCCGATCTGGACGACTCCAAGAAACTGTCCGCCGCAAAACGTGACCAACTGTTCCAACAGATCCAACAGCGATCCAGAGGATTTTCCGTCCGGTTCTGTGAGGCTACAGAGATCGACCAAATCAATATCCTGCAGGCCACCCTACTGGCGATGAAAAAGGCGGTGGAAAGTCTTCACCCGATCCCCACAAAGGTTCTGATCGATGGCAATCAATCACCGGATCTGCTGCTGCCGACCGAACTGATTGTACGGGGTGACCAGACGGTTACAGCCATCAGTGCGGCCTCCATCCTCGCCAAGGTGACTCGCGACCGAATCATGCTGGATTATCATCAACAATACCCGCAATACGGCTTCGATTGTCATAAGGGCTACCCTACCCGTGCCCACCTCAAGGCCCTGAAGACCCACGGCCCCTGCCCGATTCACCGACGTTCATTCGGACCGGTCAGAAGGCTGCTCAACGAATAGTGATAATGATTCAAATCCTGATAAAAAAAGCGGACCTGAGGCCCGCTTTTTTATCAGCGTACGGCATTCCGATCAGAAGATATAGCGAACCCTGCCCATCAGGACGTTATGGTTATAGGTAAACCTATCGATGTTCGAATCGTTATTGCCATACTCATATTCCAGACTCAGCTTGGTGCTTCGACTGTAGTCATAGTTCAGTCCCAGTGTCGCGATCCAGCGCGTATCCTCGCGTCCGATAGTCTGATTGGTCGCAGGAGTTGTATTGAGAATCTCGATATTGTCATCGTTATAGCTGCTCAGACGATATTCGGCCGACGCCTCCAGTGAGGTACGCTCCGTCACATCGATCTCATAAAGCCCCTTGATACGATGGCGGGTCGGGGAAGCACTGAAGAAAAATGGCAACCCTGTTGTGACATCCGTCCCCCGTTTGTCATCACGGCTGTTGAGGGTCAGCTCGTAATACAGCTTGAACTGGTTGGCCTGGCCATTCCACTTGCCGCCGATACGAAATTTCTCCTCGCTACCGTTCAGCTGCCTGTATTTACTGGCGGCATTGACGTTTCGATACTGGGCTCTGAGATCCAGTTTGAATTGTCGGGAAAAGCGGTGATCTCCCTGCCAGGAAACGCCAACCTTGTCCTGAAAACTGTTTCCACCCAGGGTGGTATGGTTCAGGGCCACGCCAAATTCATTGTCCCAGCCTGCCAGTGGCGTATCATAAAACAGTCCGACACGATAATCACCGATATTGATCTGGCTCTGGCCGGAATTCAGCTTGCTGAAGGCACTGCCCTTGAACAGCAGCCCATCGCTGGTGGTACCCATCAGTGGGCCGCGGGTATAGGCAAACAGTTTGCTGACCATACCGGATTTCGCTGTTTTATTGATCAGCGTATCATTCTCCAGGGTCAGGTTGTCATCATAGCCGACGGATGCAAACACCATGGAAAACCACTTGTTGCTGCCGGTAGATAGCGGACGATGACGAGAGGATTTCTGGCCCAGCTGGCGCTCCGCCAGACGACGCAATTTGTCACTCTGCGTCGTTTCCAGGACCTTTCTGAACCATTTTTCTGCCTCTCTGGTGTGATGCTGCGCCTTGCTGACCAGTCCCAGATTGTAGTAACCCAGAGCAGCCATGGCCGGATATTCAGTCAGCTTCGAAAACTCTGTTGCAGCCTGACCATATTGACCAAGATTATAATAACTGGCGCCCAGGTTTTGATGCAGGGCCGGAACTTCCAGACCCATGCTCTCGGCCTGCCTGAAACCGCTGATGGCCTGTTCAAAATCCTTGTTCTGAAAATCGGTAATGGCCTGATTGAAGGCCTGCATGGCGGCGGGATCCCCGGCCTGTGCCGGAACCACACAGAGGGACAGAAACGCGAACATCACGCCTGTCAGAAGGGATGAAATCGTACGCATCGTTTTCTCCTTATTTGATAAAAAACAACCCCTTATGGCTGTATGGCATAAGGGGTTGCGTTATCTTGCAAGTCAACAAGACTTGCTGTCAAGCGAAATGTCGCTTATTGGGCACTAGAGGCATCATTGGCCGTTTCAGTGGCAGATTCAGCATCTTCCGCCTCACTGGCATCGTCATTGGCATCCTCGCCTTCCTCTTCCGCATCACCGGCATCGTCATCGGCCTCGTCGGCATCGTCATCAGCCTCGTCGGCATCGTCCTCGGCATCAGCATCTTCAGCGTCGGCATCCTCGTTGTCATCAACTTCGCTGACATCCTCATCTGCATCCGGAATGGAAATCTCGTTATCGACATCGGCCATACTACTCACTTCGGCTGACACGGCATCCATTGTCACATCATCCAGATCGTCGGCCAGAACCGCCTGACTGGCAGCCATTGAAAAACCCATCGCAATCAGTGCTAAAGTAATTTTTTTCATCATTTTCTCCAATTTTATTTAAGAAAGATTATCAACGTTCAGGGGCAGACTGATGTCCGCACCATCCATACCCATCACCTTCAGAGGCAGTTTGAATTCACGCTTGAGCCCCTTGTGCTCAATGCGGGCAATCAGTTCGCCCTGAAGATTGCTTGTACCTTTTAATTTAAGGTTCATGACGTTACGCCCCTTGCGTAACTGATCCGTCCAGGCCAGCTGTGTGCGGGCCGGGTGCCCTTCCAGTTCAATGCCTTCCGGCAACTGCAAGGTAAACTGGACATTGTCCATGTCATTCGGCGCATTGAAGGCCAGTGTAATCGCCTTGGTCTCGAAGACCTGCAGATTGATGGCCTGCAGCGCTGGGGTATTGTTCTTGCCCTGTGGCCACAACGTAAAACTCAGTACCGCCACCAGGCAGATTCCCAACAAACCACCCGCTGCCCGCAGCCTGATTGGCTGTGTGGCGGAATGTTGCTTTCGACCCTCTCGCATGACCCGTGCATACAATCCCTGACTGGCAGGTGGGACAGGCAGATGCCCCAGCTCCTGCAACAGGCTCTGATGAGCCTTCAGTTCATCCTGACACACTGCACAATTCTTCAGATGCTCATCCAAATGATGACAAGCCTCTGGTTGTAATGTGTGATCAAGATAATCATCAAACTGGTCTTGTATGTGTTTGCAAGTCATTTTCATCGCCTCTTACCCCCTATCACGACAGATAGGACCTCAGGGTTCCATTTTTTTTGACAAAATTTTTCTGAGCTGCTGCCGTGCACGATGCAGCCGGGATTTGAGCGTTCCCAAGGGTTGTTCAAGCACTTCGACCAGCTCAATCAGGGTATACCCCTCCACATCATGCAATATCACCAGTTCCCGATAATCGGATTTGAGGGCCTCCAGGGCGCGAGACAGATCCGATTGCATCTGATGCTGCTCCAGGTCGGTATCCGGACGTGAACCTTGATCCTCGACCTGTAACAATACCTCTTCCCCGGCCTCATGCAGATAGCCCTGTGGGCTGCGGTTCTCCTTGCGCAGGGTATCGATATACAGATTACGCAGGCTGCGCGCCAGCCATGGACGGGGTTCATTGGCCTCCAACAGGCCCTTGGGATTCTGGTACAGCTTGACGACCAGATCCTGCAAAAGATCCTCGGCATCATGCTGATGGCCCGTGAAGCGATAGGCCAACCGATACAGACCGTCCAGATGGGGTTCCAGCAGGCGTTCAAACCGACGGGTGGGGCCCTGAAAGATATCCGTTATTTTTGACATATCATAGGATGCGGACGCAAATTGTCCGGATTGGGTTTCAATTCTCTCTACTGGTTACTGCTACGGACGGTTCCTATTGGGCGGTATTCAACATGCGGTGCAACCGCTTGATCGCATCCAGTTCTTCATTGGAGTACAGACGGGTCAGGACCCGGTCATCCCATTTCAGATAGCGATGTGGCAGATTGACCAGTTCGGCCATATCCCTGACAAGCTTGTCATGTACATCATGGCGACCACTGACCAACTCCTGCAATGTCTTGCCATAATCATATCCGGCATCCTGAAATACCCGAACCGTGAAGTCCTTGCGTTCCTTTTCAGGCAACCGGTCCGCGGCCATGGGCAGACCCACCGAAAGCTTTTCATACGACTGTGCCAGCCTCTCCAATGTCGCCCGGTCACCAATCGGCGCTGCCGGTCCTGCCGTCTGGCTGCATGCAGCAAGCAGAGTAAAGGCCATCGCCATCATGACAAAAACAGAGAAAGAGGGTTTCCAATTCACGCCCGGGCTCCTGCCAGTCTCAACATATCCACAATCTCCTGATGACCCTCGTGAAAGGCATGTTGCATTGCCGTCCAGCCCTGTTTATCCTTGATTCGGTAATCCGCCCCAGCCTTCAAAAGCTGCCTGACCACCTTGTCATGTCCACGCTTTGCCGCCCACATCAACGCCGTCCAGCCATTATTTTCCCTGACATTGACCTTGGCATCATGCTCCAACAAAATTGCAACAATCTTGTCATGTCCCTTGAGGGCAGCCCGCAACAAGGGAGTCCAGCCATTCTTGTCGCGGACATTGACATCGGCACCGGCCTCGATCAGAAGCCTGGTGATCTCGACATTGCCCAACCTGACGGCGTGGCTCAATGCCGTCCAGCCATAATTATTTTGTACATCAACCTGCCCTGGGGCTTCTGACAGCATTTTTTTGACGCCGGCCAGATCCCCTTCGATGACCTTTTCCATCAGAGGGGTATTTCGGTCACAAGCGGTAACCAGCAGGCCCAAGAGCAACATGCCAGCGACAGTGACAGATTTTTTGATCAGGGGAGTCATTTCCCTATACACTAATTCGGTTATTGAAACGAAGCGCAATATGTCCTTATGATTCGCAGTCATTACCATTGTCCCAATTGCAAACGGGCCAGCATCACCCTGAGAGAAAAACATTCTACAGGGTTATGGAAGATAATTACATGCCCACACTGTCATCGCCGCCTGACGGCCCTGCCCCTGCTGCTCGGGCTGTTTGCCGGACTGCATGTCTGGAATATCGCCTGGTTCACACTGTGGAGCTATTACAAGGCCAATCCGCTGTGGTTGTTGATGATACCGGTGGTCTGGCTGATTCTGGATATATTGACCCTGCGTTTTGTACCACTGGCCACCCTGAAAAGAAACAATTAGATCCATGGCCCGTATCCTGGCAGTCGGTGTCGCAGTAATAGATGTCATCATGGATGTCCCGGCATTTCCTCAAGAGGACAGTGAGCTGCGTGCCACCCACCACCTGACACGCGTTGGTGGCAACGCGACCAATACCCTGACCGTTCTGTCACAACTGGATCATCAATGCCACTGGGCCGGGACGCTGGCAGACGATTCCAGCTGCTTTCACATTCGTCAGCATTTTGATCGAATGGGCATCAATTCCAGTCTTGCTCAGGTCTGTACTCAAAGCAGCAGCCCCCTGTCGACAATCATTCGTACGCAGAAGACTGGCAGCAGAACCATTATCCATCATCGCCGGCTGCCGGAGCTGCAGGCCGCCGACCTGCTGGACAGACTGGATACGAAGGTCTATGACTGGGTTCATTTCGAAGGCCGAAACTGTCTTCAGACCGAGAGGATACTCAAGACCATCAAACAACGTCGGCCGGACCTGCCCATCTCCATCGAGATCGAAAAAAAACGACCGGATGACGAGAAACGCCTTCTGCAATATGGCGAACCCCTGTTTTTCTCCAAACACTATGTGCAGGAAAGAAATCAGGCCCAGAACCCGATTCAGTTCATGCACACCCTGTCACAACGTTATCCCGGCCGATTCATCATCTGCCCCTGGGGTGAGGCGGGTGTCTATGCCCTGGACCAAGAATCGACCTTGCACCATCAACCCGCGTGGAAAAATGGAGAATGTGTTGATTCCGTGGGGGCCGGAGATGTATTGATTGCCGGGGTCATTCACGGCTTCCTGAAACGCTGGCCAGTTGCTGAAATCCTTGCATCGGCCTGCCGTCTGGCCGGAAAAAAGTGCGCCCAGGAAGGGCTGCAGAACCTGATAGCATGATTCAGATCTACGACAAGAAAGGATTCGACTGCCTGTTGACACTGGACCTGAGCAGCCTGGTCGGCGCCGACCTCTCCCATGCCGGGTTGCACGATGCCAATCTGGTCGGGGCGGACCTGTCTCGGGCCAATCTCCAGCATGCGGATCTCAGTGGCGCAGACCTGAGATTGGCGCGGTTGACCAACGCCAACCTGATGGGGGCTGACCTCAGTCAGGCCAACCTGATGGGGGCGGAACTCACCGGCATCAATCTGGAGGGTTGCAATCTGGAAAATACTGTACTGCCACCAGGATTTCGCCCATGACACCTGTCTACATTCGTCGTCGAGAGATTGATGAAATTCGGGAGCACTCGTTACCGGACACGCTGCACCCAGTAATGAAGCGCATTTATCTAGGGCGAGGCATTACCCGGATAGAAGAAACCGATCATTCACTGCAACACCTGCTTCCGTATCATTCTCTTTCCGGCATCGAAACCGCCGCAGCAATCCTTGCGGACGCTGTCATCAGGAATGAAAAGATTCTTGTTGTCGGCGACTTCGACGCCGATGGAGCAACCAGTTGTGCCGTTGCCATGCGGGCCTTTGAAATGATGGGCATCACAGATTGCCACTATCTGGTCCCCAACCGTTTTGAATACGGATATGGTCTGACTCCAGAGATTGTGAAGCTGGCGATTCAACAACAGCCGGACCTGATCATGACGGTAGACAATGGAATATCCAGTGTGGAAGGTGTCGCTCGGGCAAGGGAACATGGCATCAAGGTAATTGTGACCGATCATCATCTGGCAGGAGAGATCCTTCCAGAGGCCAATGTTATCGTCAATCCCAACCAGCCAGGAGACACCTTCCCCAGCAAGGCCATTGCCGGCGTGGGCGTTACCTTTTATCTGATGCTGGCCCTGAGGGCACGGCTCAAATCCCTGCAATGGTTTGATGGCAAAAATCGACCCTACCCAAATCTTGGAACGCTATTGGATATTGTTGCCCTCGGAACCGTTGCGGACGTCGTGCCACTGGACAGGAATAATCGCATTCTCGTTCAACAAGGACTGTTGCGTATAAGACATGGTCGTGCCTGCCCCGGCATTCAGGCCTTGTTGAAGATCGCAAAAAGGCGCCCTCAGGATTGCCTCGCCTCCGACCTTGGCTTTGCAGTGGGCCCGCGGCTCAATGCTGCCGGAAGAATCGAACACATGTCACTGGGGATTGAGTGCCTGTTGGCAACAGATACA
>RFGN01000480.1 GCA_003696645.1 Gammaproteobacteria bacterium
GGATAAACACCCTAAATACGCATATGAAACTCACTCCGAAAAATAAACTGTCTTTGGTTACGAACATCCTGTCAGCGGCTCTCAAGTCGCCAAGCGTCGTTCAAGTAGGAACTCGGAAGAATGTTCCGCTGCCAATCAGCGACAAGCAACTAAACATCGAGATGCTGGATGACAACAAGATCAAGATCTCGGGTTTCGCTTTGCTAGACAAATCGGGAGATCTTAAATCTGCGGTTCTACTTTACATCACCACCGCCCTCAAGAAACGAAATATTCCTGCCAAAATTGATCCGATTGAGAATGTTGACGAAATCGTCATCGACATCGACGACATCCTCAACGAGGTTGCTGTGAGGATTTTCAAGCGCGATCCAAAGACAAACAAAATCAAGACAGCCTTCAAGTGCATTGGTGGATTGAAGGACGGTCGAAGGGTATCCAATCCAGACGAATGTCTGAGTAAGCCGGACATCCAAAAACGTATTCGTGCTGCTATAAACAGCCGGAAGAAGCGCTCGACCATGAAAATGAAGCGAAAAATTACCCAAAAGACCAATCTGATGAGCCGTCGGGCCAAAAATGCCAATAAGCGACTCAAGAAAGCAAGAGGTATTTGAAATGTCAATCAAGAAAGACCCCTACCAAGCCGCCACAGAGCGCGTGAATCGGGATATGTCGAGGATCAATCAGCGTTATATGGCGCTGGCGAACGAACTAATCATGGAAAGCGAGCACCCGACTTCGCAAACACCAGATCTCGAACTTGATCTCGATTTGGATTTTGATAGTGGGTCACAATGGACGGTAGAAGAAACAGTCAACTCAGTAGGAAAAGCGGCCTTCCGCGTCGTAAATGGACACGAGAAGCATCCCACTTTGTATCCGGCTCGGCATCTGGCCGATCATGTTGCCAAAGCACTAAATGATGGCGACCATACTACCGTGCAAAAAATTGACCAGTTGCTGGTCAAACTACGGGATGCCATCAGGGAATACAAGGCAAATCCTGCCAAGGCAGCCAGTGCAAAGAAGACCATCGACAAAATTCGTGCCATTTTGCGTGTCTAGGCTCTAAATACACTAGAAGCCCGATTAGAGCCGAGGAGACTGATGATGTCAACCATGATGAAGGCATATGCAAAATATGGTCGTAAACTGAAGGCCAAAAACGAAAGCACCGGCATCTCGAATGTGTCAGTGGCTGACATGCCGTATGACCGGCTACAGAAGATGCGCAAGTCATACAAGCAGCAACTTGATGAGATCGAAAAATCACTTCCGTTCGGCGATCATATCAAGGATCCCACCTATCGCCGATACCGGGATAAGCTGGACGCCGTTGAGGAGGCTATCAAGAGGCGCGATGCCGAGCTAACAGAAGAGGTCATCAAAGAAGACAAGCGGTATTATGCCGATGTTCGCATCAAGGATGGCATCATGGAAGCGACCGTATATATCCCCAAGAAATACAAGGGGAAAATGGTCTTCCATTCTGCTCCAATCAAGGAGCATATCACTGTTCTCAAGGCAAAGGAAGTTATCAAACTAGGTCGGAAGAAGGATCTGGTTGAAATGCTCATCAAGCGTGCGAATGGTGATCCTACTGCCTTGCTTGAAAGCACCAATGTGGTGAATCACCTGAAGCAATCAGATCAACGTTCATTGGCTCTGATCGAAGCATACATCAGCAAGGAGTATCCACGAGTTCGGTGGCCGTGGGAACGGAAACTACCAGAGGCTATTCGTCGCATTCACGAAAACAGGGGAAAAGACATGTCCAAGATGACCGCAACACAAAAACTTCGTCAGCTACACGAGTCACTGATGGAGGCTGAAAGCGAAGAAGACAAGAAAGTAGCCATCATCAACCTTTACAATGACCTACTAGATAAGGCTGACAACGCCGTATCCAATTTGGCCAACATTGCCAAAATGGGGGTCGAAGCAATGGCGTCAGCAGACATTGACAGCGAAGAGGCTGAGCAACTACGTGCTGCACTCGGCGAACCGCTAGATCAAGCCGTGGATGCACTATCCCACCTCATGGATGTTCTCAAAGGGGAAGATCATTCCTCAGGGGAGATGCCTGATGAGTTTAACATGGACGACTTCGGTGGTGAAGAAGGCGAGATGGAGTCGCCATTCCCTGACATGGAAGGTGAGGATGCCGAACAAGTATCCGATGAAGAAGACCTAGGGTCCATCGAGGATCAGATGGGCGAAGAGCCTGAGCGGGAGATTCGTGAAAAATGACATCATTCAAGTATGCTGGTGATGATCCTTTCTTTGATGCCCAGACTGCTCGCTATCTGGCTGGCATGGGACAGACAGGCAATCAGCCCAGCATCGTCCTGAGGGAAGTAATCGCCATTCAAACAGCTATTGCCACAGCGGTAGCAGAAGGCAAACTTGCAACCACGGTTCAATCTTCTCCGATGACCACAGATAGCAACTATTTCTTTGCGTGGAATGATCCCGCCGCATACCAGTCTGAAGAGGATCGGATGCGTAGGGACCAAATGAACAAGATCAGGGACTATTTCTCATTCCGTGGATATCGAATTAGCCGCAACCGAGTTGGGACATCCAACAACTTCGAATGGGAGATCAAGTGGTAACAGAGATGTTCGACATTTCCACAATTCCGAATAAGCAACTCATGCTGCTCGTAGATCTTGTATCGCCACGTATGGTATTCGATCAAGAGATTGGGGATGAAACATATTCCTACGCAACCATATTAGAATCGCTGATCGAAGACATGATCCCCACAGCCGCTGCTCGCCATCGTGATCTTCATCGCAAGTTCAACGATGAAGAACAGTTTGCATGGTTCTACGAGAAGCTCATTGATACCCTCAAGCGCGGAAAATACACTCCGATGTTTGTCATTCCCGAGGGTCAGGGTCGAGGAAGAATCGAGATCCAACTGTCACCCAAGGTTATCAAAATGCACCCCGGCATCGAAGATCTTGGCGATACCGAGGTGCGAGTAGAAGTAAAACTCGTTGATATTCTTGAGGAAATCTACAACAATTTCGGAAAGCTGTTCCCGGAACGAATGAGCTCAGCAAAATTTTACCTTGAGCTCTAGTTCTCGCTGTTGTCGATTTGTGCCGAGAACGATGGAGTGTGTCCCTCGTCGATCAGTATGGCGTCCCGAATTTTTCCGTGCTTCTTCTCCTTGTGCAGCGTGTTGATGAATGACCGCTCGATACATCTCGTGATATACGCCAAGGGATTGGGATTCTCTCGGTCAACATCAAATTTCAACACCACGGTCAGCAGAGTCAAAATAGCGTCCGCCTCCATATCATCACGCCACGTATAGCCAGCCCAATTGCTCTTGGTTCCGACCCTACGAGTGATGAGTTGCAACAACTCGATCAACCGTGGAGTGAGTGCTTGCATCATCATCTCTTTATCCGAAGTATCCCCTCCGTTCAACTTTGCAAGGCGATCCTTCGACTTTCGTATCTCGAATAATAGTTCCTTGTTGGTAACATAATAAACTTTCTTCACCACGAGTGTAGCCCCCGATCCACCATATCTACCAGTTTGTCCATGATCTCCGGGCAATGTCTAAGCTGCGTCCACGGATCCCCAAAATTTGATGGACGGCTGTTGCCAGGAGTATAGAATGCTTGGTGCTCAAAGGGAGAAAGATGAGGTGGCTTGGCATTCCAAAGACGCTTCACCAGATTGACGTCCGCCTCCAAAATCTGGAGTGAGGCCGATTGCATGAATACCCGAAGACCAAACTGAGAGACTCGCTGATAATTCTCAGACAGCTCGCCGTGCCGGATA
>RFGN01000481.1 GCA_003696645.1 Gammaproteobacteria bacterium
CGTCATCCCCGATTTGAGCCTGCTTTCCTTGCCTGTCTCCCATACCTGTATCACCCTCATGGACGCCCCGGTTGCCCACTTGCAGCGCCATGATCAAGATGACCATTGGACACCCCGCATCTGCTGGCTGGCCGCCTGCCCCAGAGAAGCTGTGGGCAAAGTCTCTCCCCATCTGTTGGATCGCTTCACCCTGCGCCTCTCCCCGCCGCCAGCCGCTCCCAAACGCAGCCCGGAGGACATCCTTGCCTGGTTAAACAACAGCCAACATACGCAGCCCCGTTTGGCCGGGCTGCCAGAGAACTGGCATAAGCAGTTAGCTGAAGCTGGCCGCCAAATGGAAATAGCACCGGAGGCTATTCAGCGGGTTCTTGCTTATAACGATACCCACGACCATCCCGGCGCCCGGCGCGAACTGGCTTTGGCCCGCATCGGCCGTGTGCTGGCCCGGTTAGCGGGAGAAAAAGCAACATTACCCCGCCACATTGACGAAGCCGCCGCCCTCATTGGCCTGACCAGGCCCCTGCCACCACCTGATGACCAGCCCAAACCGACACCATCCACACCGGATCCACCCAAGACAACTGAACTAAATCAACCAGCCATCATCCCCGATCAAACGGCAATTGAAGACGCACCACTAGACCCAACGCCCTCAGAACCAATCATGTCGGAGGAAGAAGAAGTCTTGCCGCCTTCTCCACTGCCTGCCCCGTACCCGGAAGACAATGTCCCCATTGACCGGGAGCAGTTCTCCCTCCAGCCTCCCCTGCGCCGTCGCACCGCCCACACAACCGAACGCGGCGTCATTGTCGGGGTGCAGCCCGCCGATACCCTGCAAGATTTGGCGCTGGTTCCCACCATTTTGGAAGCGGCCATGTTCCAGCGCATTCGCCATAACAACCCAGGTAGAGAAGACGAATTTCTGCTCTCCCCGGCCGATTTGCGCCGTTATCGCCGCGTCCCCCAACCGGAAATGATGCTGCTGCTGGTGCTGGATTACACCAGTTTGCAGGATTGCGAATGGCAGCAGGCGTTAATCCCCCATTTGCGCTGGGCCTATGTCAACCGGGCAACCATCACCATCATCCAGGTGGGCAGCAGTCGCGCCGATGATGAACTGCGGGCGCAAAAGATAGCCGCCCGTTCGCTGCTTACCCCCCGCATTGCCGAAGCGCTGGAACCGCAGCCGGGACGAGCTACGCCGCTGGCGCATGGCCTGGAGATGGCTTACCAGACCATTCAGCAAGCGCAGCAGCACGGCCGTGCCTTCATCCAGCACACCCGCCTGGTCGTCGTAACCGATGGCCGGGGCAATGTGCCGCTTGTCGCCAGCCTGACCGGCCATCTGAAGCTGCCGGTCAATCGGGAAGGCATCGAAGACGTGTTCCAGGCCGCCGCTCAATTCCGGGGCCTGAAACGGCTGGATGCCCGTTTGCTCGATCCCCACCCCCCTTACATGAAAGAACTGCCGGTCACGCTGGCCGAAACGATGGGCGCACAACATGAACTCATCCCGCTGGCGGAGGAGGTGCGGCTGTGGGTGAGTTAAGCGGCAATCAAGTAATCCAGAACGCTGCTACTGGACAAGGTGGCGCTGTTGCTCAAGGGGAAAGTGCAACCACCGTTGGTGAGCGTGATGTTTCCGTTGGGGGGCCAGTAAACGGGCCTGTTAGCACTGGAAATAATCAATCGTCGCAACCATGCTATTTCCACTTGTGTGTCTTAGAACCGGCAAACGATGAGCCGGTTGACCAACTGGAACCGGATAAACAATACCAGGTTATTATCTGGATAGATACCAGCCCGAACTCGAATCAGTCCGCTATTCCCACCCAAACTTCTATATCCTTGCTGCTCAAGGTTCAGGAGCCGGACAAAGCGCAATACATCATCATTCCCAACCCGCAGACCTCTTTGTTGGCAGAACAGACTCAAAATTTCGAATATCAATTTGACCTCATCACAGATGCCCGGCTGCCGCATGGTAGGGTCACCCTGTCGCTTCAATATTGGCCGGAAAACAAGCGGTATCGAAAGAAAACGGCTGTTACTCAACAACTTGAATTAGTAGGAATATTTCCTGATGATGAAACTTTTTTGAAAGCGCGTGTCGTAAACTTAGCCGAGAAACCACGAGAAAAAACAGCCCTTTTGTATATATCAGAAACAGAGGGAGCTCACCATGTCACAATTAAAGGATTTGGACACTATAAAGAATATTGCTTTCAAGTTCCAGACTTTGAAGTTCAAGAAGGGATTAGGCTTGCTGATTTTATAAATGGCCCGAACCAACAACTTCCTGATTTAGTAATTGGCCGGATTGAACATTTTTTTACCTACACAAACAAGAAGTTA
>RFGN01000482.1 GCA_003696645.1 Gammaproteobacteria bacterium
CACTATTGTTCTTGTCAATGGGCAGGCCGCAGATCCATCGACCTATACGATAGACGCAGCTGAAACAATCCAATGGAGCACACCACCGGCAGCCGGAGCCCGTATAACTACCATTGAACCAATCGTGGTCGAATTGACCCGTTACAACGTGACTGCTGTGAAACCTACAAAGGGATCTACCATCAAGATCACACCTGCGATGTCATCCAACCAGCTTGACGTGTATTTTGATAGGTTCAAGGTTGGAAACTGGGGTGATTTCATTCCCGTTTCGGTTCCGACATCATGGCATTACGATGATTACTCAAAGGAGTTGGTGCTGGATAATCTGGTAAAGCACGGCCAAATTGTTCTGAAATACACCAAGGATCAACTAGTTATCCCGCAGCCAACAGCAATTATCAACATGGCGCCATACTACGTCGATTTCATGGTTGATTCTCTAGCTGATGTTGATGGGACCAATGGATATTTCGTGAATCCGTTGTATTCTCCAACGAATACTGGTAGTCAATTGTTGAACAAGTCTGATAAGACCATATATAAATGGGATGGTAGCAATTGGGTATCTACTGGTATCACTGTTGGGACGGGTGATGAGGTATTGTCTCTCGCGGATGGCAGAATTTACGATGGGGGAACTCTGGCGGAAATTTACAAGGTAGGGGACAATTATGCGTCTCCACCCTTGATCCAGTATCCTAAGTATGGTAGTGGGGTGGCCTCGGGAACTTATGTTTTGGGGCAGGATCCCTCCGCAGCAACCATTTTCCCGGAGGCATACAACATCATCAACCAAGGAGGAAGTCATGGCTACTATTAAGTATGTGAAGGGGGTCGGGATCTACGGGATTCCCCGTTACAAAGACATTCTGCGCCTGGTGAAGGATGTCCGGGTTGATGAGGATCTGGGCAATATCCGGGTCACTATGCTCATGAAAAGCTATGATGAATACGAGCTTTTCAAGCAATTCGTGGCCACCCAGAAATGCACGATCACCTACCGGGAAGACGCCAATACCATCAAACGCCACGAGGTTCTCAGGGGTTCCCCGATTGATGTAACCCCTCCTGGAGTTGAGGGTAAGGTCGTGTATGACGTGAACTTCCGTATCGTCAATACGGAAAAAGTCCATGTCCCGAAAAAGAAGAAACCGGCCCATAAATACAAGAAACACCCTCGTAATGCGAAAAAGAAAGCGCGGGTGGCACTGGAGGGTCGTCCATGAAGGATGAAATGGAGATCGAAGTTGAGGGGCACGTGCTGATTCGGGATGTAACAGATCCTGATGATACTATTGTGCTACTGAACAAGAGGAACGCGATTCATAAGGAGCACATGGTGGTTGCGATTGCCGGTGCATTGGCTAACCGTGATGGGCAA
>RFGN01000064.1 GCA_003696645.1 Gammaproteobacteria bacterium
TGCCACCCGTTGCGAAGATGGAAATGCCGGCTTTTTCTGCGATGAGCATGGTGGCCGCCACGGTGGTGGCACCGGGCAATTTCTTCATCAGGAGCCAGGGCAGGTCGCGCCGGCTGGCTTTGGCGATCTTGTTTTCTGGTTTGCCGAGCCATTCCAGTTCGTCTGAGCTTAGGCCGGCTTTCATTTTACCGTTGATGATGGCGATGGTGGCTGGAATTGCGCCTTCTTCCCGGATGGCCTGCTCCAGGGCCCGGCCTGTGGCTACATTGTCCGGGTAGGGCATGCCGTGGGCAATGATGGTGCTCTCCAGCGCCACAACAGGTTTTCCTTGCTGCAATGCCGAAGCTACTTCCGGGGCGATGTCGAGATACTGCATTCGTGTTTTAGCCGGAAAGATAGGAAGCCAATCAGTATTGCTTCCCTTTGAAAAAATCCGGTGAGAAGGAACCGAAAAAATAGGAAACCGAACCTCCGACAAAGAGGTACCAGTCTTTCCTGTTCGGATTGCCATTCTGTGAAACGTCGTCGAGGTAGTCTGAGAAAGTGGCCCGCCAACCCCATTCACCGCTGATGGATACGTGCTCGTGGAGATCTATGCGGACACCAAACATGAAAGGAACGGTGATAAACTTGTCGATATCTTCTGCTTCCGGGAACATCCCCGAATCACTGGACGGCACCACCAGGTCAATGTTGGTAAAGGTGTAACCCAGGCCGGTAGCTATGTAAGGTGAGATTTGCCGATGGAAGATACCTGTGCTTCCGGCACGGCTCCGGCCGAGTGGGTGGTATTCACCGGTGATGGCTACTTCCAGTACGGTGCCGTCAAATTTCCAACCCCGGTTCTTTTTGTTGCTGTCGGCGTTGGCGTCGTTGCCGCCTATGAAGCCGTAATACACATTTCCACGAATCTTGAACTTGTCTTCGTAATGGAGCCGGACGAAGCCGCCGTAGGATTTTTTGGTTTCCTTCAGCACGATGGGATTGTCGGAAAGGTCGCCCTGATAGTTGGCAAAGCCGAGAAAAAAGCCCCCTTCAACAATTTGCTGCGAATGCACGTACAGCGGCCACAGAAGCGCACAAAGAATGGCAATTCTTTTCATGAAGTTGTTTTGTAATGAGAGAGATGAGTGTCAGTTCCCTTATGCCTTTACCATTTCAAATGTTCATTTTGGGAGGGGGGTAAACAGGTCTTGTCTGTATCCGGCAGAACAGCCGGGGAGGTTGGCACGGGAAAGTATTACTCAAAGTATTGTGTACTATGCAAATACCTAACCATTCGTAAAGGCCAGGGCA
>RFGN01000065.1 GCA_003696645.1 Gammaproteobacteria bacterium
CCGATGATATTACGTGTTGACATCTTCAGGTCTGGATGCGAGAGACATCATGCGAGATTCACCGGATAGTTCATCTTCTAGGCTGTACAGTAGCCGGCTGACTGAAAAACTCGCCAACGAGGCCGAGATGCTACTGTTTTCCGGCGGATTAACCGAGATCGATCTGGACGATAAGTTTGAGGAGATCAAGGAAAAGGCAAAGTCTGCGCTGACCGATGGAACCGGCTTGACTGAAGACTTGTTAGAGCTGGCTGAATTGATCAGTCAAAACGGTGGCGATATCAGCATTGACGGTTCATATCAATTAAATCTCAGCGAAGACAAAATGAGCATAACGCTGTCGATCAAGCCACCGATCGGCAACGGAAAAGAAGTGACATATGAGAACATCATCACTGAGCTAAAAAAGCGTAAAATCACCCGCGGGGTGTGTATCAACGCGATACGTCAAGCGGTTGACGATGCATCCAACGGGAAGGAAGTCAATGACACTGTCGTTGTCAGAGGGACTCCTCCCATCCCGGGTGCAGCCCCTTGGGTCGTTTACTTTGGTCGTATTACGGATCACGAATTAGACGAGGTGACGGAAGACCACCTTACTTTTGAAAATGATGAACCTGTATTATGCGAAGAAGGAGACACCATTGCCTATATCCGGGAGGGTGACGGCGGGATGCCCGGATACACGCAGACGGAACTATCATCCCCCCGCCGAAACCAACGCATCGAATCACGCTCCGGCCGGGGAAAAACGTAACCCTTGTCGGCAATTGCTACATCTCAGAAGTTTCAGGCGTGATCTGTCTGCGTAATGATGAAATATCCGTTCAAAAAGCTCTCATTTACAACCGTGACCTCGGTTCGCAGGACAGTCCGGTGGAATACGACGGTTCCATTATCGTCCACGGGGGCGTCCGATCCAATGTGATCATAACCGCCACGGAAGACATCATCATTGATCGTGTGGTGGAAGGCGCCACGATCACCTCCACAGGGGGGAATGTTGTCCTGCATGTGGGTATCGCCGGACGAAACAAAGGGCGGATCTATGCCGGAAAAGATTTTGAGGGTGCCTTCGTCGAGAACGCCACGGTTGAAGCGGCCAACGACATCCGCCTTCAAGTCGGTGCTTTGAATAGCCACTTGACGGCAAACAGGGATATCATCGCAGAAACCGGCAAAGGCGGGATTGCGAGTGGCGTCCTTATTGCAGGTCGTAACATCCGTGTCAAGGC
>RFGN01000483.1 GCA_003696645.1 Gammaproteobacteria bacterium
GAGCTGGAGGAAGCGGCCATGGATATCCTCCAGAACCTCGGCTATGAAACATTGTATGGTCCAGACATTGCTCCTGATGGTGAGAATCCCGAAAGAACTAGGTACGAGGAACCGGTTCTCATAAAAAGACTGCAAGACACCCTTTCATTGATCAACCCCAATCTTCCATCATCAGTCATAGAAGATGCGATTAAACAAATACAAAGAGTAGACAGTCCCAATCTCCTCGTCAACAATCGCAACTTCCACAGGATGCTCATCGAGGGAATTCCAATAGAATACAGGTCCGGAGGGAGAAACAGGACGGCATTGGTCAAAGTGATCGATTTTGACAATCCTGAAGGAAATGAGTTTGTGGCAATCAATCAATATACCGTCGTGGAGGGGGTTGGAGGCACTAGATATACCCACAGACCCGACATTGTCCTCTTCATCAACGGTATTCCAATCGTTGTGATAGAGCTGAAGAACCCTGCTGATGAGAACACTACGGTCAAGAAGGCCTATTATCAGCTGCAGACCTACAAGGATCACATCCCTTCCCTTTTCAGGACCAATGAGCTGCTTGTGATTAGTGATGGCTATGAGGCGAAATGCGGCAGTCTCTCCGCAAATTGGGAACGGTTCATGCCTTGGAGGACAATTGAGGGGGACTTTGAGGCGGAGAGCTCCTCGCTGCAGATGGAGGTTCTGTTCAGGGGTGTGCTTGACCACGAGCGATTGCTGGACTACATTCGCTATTTCATTACCTTTGAGGATGATGAGCGGGGGAATCTGATAAAGAAATCCGCAGCCTATCACCAGTTCCATGCAGTCAACAGGGGAATTGAAGAGACATTGAGGGCTACAAGTGAGGACGGTGACCGAAAGATTGGTGTGGTATGGCACACGCAGGGCTCAGGCAAGAGTCTCACCATGCTTTTCTATGCGGGAAAGCTGATACAGAAGCTAGAGAACCCGACCATTCTGGTGCTCACTGACAGAAACGATCTTGACAACCAGTTGTACTCGACCTTTGCAATGAATAGGGATCTCCTGCGACAGGATCCACAACAGGCGGAGACAAGGGCGGATATCCGGGAACTGCTCAAAACCACTGGAGGGGGGGTGATATTCTCCACCATCCAGAAATTCCTGCCTGAGGGCGAGGGGCAGTATCCGATCCTTTCTGAGAGGAGGAACATCATTGTCATCGCAGATGAGGCACACCGAAGCCAGTACTCCTTTCAGAGGAGCGTGACGCTCAAGTACGATGAGGATGATACCTTGCAGGAGGTGATGACGAAGGAGGGATTTGCGGCACACATCCGGCATGCACTGCCGAACGCCTCCTATATTGGCTTTACAGGGACTCCCATCGATCTAGTGGACCGGAACACCGTGCATGTCTTCGGCGACTATATCAGCGTCTACGACATATCAAGGGCAATAGAGGACAAGACGAC
>RFGN01000484.1 GCA_003696645.1 Gammaproteobacteria bacterium
CCTGTCCCTAGTGGGGAGCTTTGCGTTCCTGACCACCTCAATGGCCTTTTTCGGGACCATGAGATGATCATCCCTAACCTCCTCGTCATCGAAGAGGCTATGTAACGGGCCGAACAAAGCGACCCTATATGCCAGCCCTAATGGACTGACATTTTCCTTCTTTACCTCCGAGAAGAAAATACCCTTCCATCTGGATAGGGCATAAATCTCCTCTTCAGTAAAGAGGATTGATAAGTATGGGTCACGGGGAACCCTTCCAAATAGGGTCCTCCATAACCCCTCTCTCCCCGGATCGATCTCCAGGGTAACTTTTAATCGTTTGAGTCCCCTTGACAATAGGTACTCGGCAGTACCCTTGTCATAGAGGACACCAATTTCCTTATTCGAAAGGAGGATAAACCCGTACTGTGGGTCCACAGCACGGATGTCCTCCTCATCGAGCATGAACGCCCCATCTGGAGCGCCGTAATCCCCATACAGGGCACATAAATGCACCCTGGTGAGGCTTTCGTGGTTTAGGCTAATTTTCTTCATACTTTCCTCCTTCTCCTTATTTCTAATTCGATTTCATGGAACACCTCCCCGCCCCATTCGAACGGGTGGTCGGTCATAATAGAAACCAGTCCCCGGCGTTCCATGAATTTGACCAGCCGGTAACTGGTTGTCTCTCGGGCCTCCATATAGACCCGCTCGTGTTGGAGCATTAACTCCTTGACTTGAGCTAGGTCTTTGAGACCCATTCCTCCTGCGGACGCAAGGTCCGCGATGTAGAAGTCCTCCCCGGTAGAACTACCGAGGAGGTACCAGTTCTCGCCGTGTAACACGACGAGGTCACGTACGTGGCAGCCGACATACTCTGCCACGTCCTCCAAGGACTCAATGTCCTGGAGGCCCCAGTATACCTGGGGATACGCCGCACGTTCTATGCGGCGAATTAATTGAACAATGTTCACCATTTTTTCCTCCTTAATTATTATTGTTTAGCCCAGCCGAAACCGTCTGAGCAGGACTCCTTCCCTTTCAGGATAAGAGTCCAGGACAACTGATGTTCCTTTCCTCTTTCCATCCAGGGTAGGGCGGGACCTGTTAGGTCTTCAGCCCTCATTTAGGAGCCTGACCTCTTCAGGTATGGTGGGCTAATTCCATACAACACATGCTGGACTATGTGTTTCGTCATGTGTACAGAGATTGGTCTACAGACACCGGACAACAGCTAGACTGGATGACCTGAAACGTCTTCAGTCATCCTTGGTTAAGCCTAGCTTCGTCAGGTGCAGTAGGCCATCTCTGCACAACACCTCTGTATAGAGGTGTTTCGCTAATGCCCGTAACTTATATACCGCCACGGAGCCGGGCGGTTCTTATAGTAATTTCATATTACCTCCTTGCTGCTCTTTCTACACCATCGCGCGGCGGCAGCTATCCGCATCCCTGTCACTTACTTCCTGCTCGGTTTGCATGGATGTAAGTGACTTTGCGCTTCTTGCCGGCCCGGGACCAGGCCGAGGAGTCTTCGTGCGGGCTTACCGCTGGTCTATTCCATGAAGAACCAGCGGTTGTTACCCTCCACGAATGCGGGGGTAATAACCCCCTCCTCCTCCAAGACGTTGAATATTCTCCGTCCTAAAGGATCATTCGGGAGAGCAACGCCCTTGACCCCCGCCCTGTATAAATAATCTACAAGAGCGAGGGTCAACTCCTCGTGGGCTCCCATGAAGAATGCATCTAACATGAGAGCCCTTTCCTCCTCGTTTATGCGCGGCATTTGCCGCTTCTTTGCATAAACGAGGTAGAGGAGTGGAGTTTTTGTCATATTCCCTCCTTTACCCTTTGCCGTACTTCGGTCAGGTGTACGGCTACCTTGGCTGTTGAATAGAGGAGCCACCTCACCTAGCAATTATTCCAAGCGCCACTAGGCAAGCGCTGTAGGGTGGCGTAGCCCGATCCTCCACCATCAGTAGGCTGACTTATCCAAACTGAATACCTTACTAGAAGGTCTTCAGTCATAGTGGATAGCCTGGCCTCTTCAGGTAGGGATGGCTGGTTCCCTACGACGCCCTAGTGGGCGTTTCGCCTAGATGTCCGTTATTTCTAGACCGCCACGGTACCGGGCGGTAAAGAGAATACATTGTTCCTCCATCCTGGACTTGGTATGCTGAAGGCTCCAGGGCACCTCCATCGTGTTTGGCTAGTTGCCTGGCCACGCAAGCCAACCTGTGAATTTTATAGACCCGCCCACAGGTAGGCGCC
>RFGN01000485.1 GCA_003696645.1 Gammaproteobacteria bacterium
TGCCGTTATGGTCGCCCGGGGCGATCTCGGCGTGGAGATTGGTGATGCAGCCGTTCCACCGGTACAGAAACGCATCCTGAGAATGGCACCACGGTATAACTGCCCGGTGATTGTGGCCACCCAGATGATGGAATCGATGACCACCAATCCCATCCCGACTCGCGCAGAGGTCAATGATGTCGCCAACGCTGTGCTGGATGGAACGGATGCCGTCATGCTGTCAGGAGAAACCGCTGCCGGCCTCTACCCTGTAGAGGCCGTCTGTGCCATGCACCGGACCTGTATCGAAACCGAAAAACAGAAGGTATTACCCTCACAACAGACACGCGAAGTTCGCCTTCCACCCAAGAGTGAAGATGAATGTATTGCACGTCTGGCCATGGAAACCACACATATCATGCCTATTCAGGCCATCGCCACATTCACCCAGAGTGGCAATACCGCGCTCTACATGAGCAGGCATCTGGCAAATGTGCCCATCTATGCCCTCACACCTGTCGAGAGATCACTCGGGAGAATGACCCTGTTCAGAAATGTCATCCCTAGACGGATGACCCGTGACTATGGTCCAACCGATGCGCCACAGGCCACAATTGATGTCGAAAGGATGATGATAGATGATCATCTGGCCAGCCCGGGCGACATGATTATCATGACGTTGGGAACCCCAATGGGGAAATCCGGTTCCACCAATACACTTAAAATTGTTAAGGTTGGTCAGGAATCGTAAATGGTGATAATCTGAACGGTTATCATGTTGATTAAAACCAAGACTAAATACAGTAACTACGGAGGAGTAACATGGCTCTTATTTCAATGAGACAACTGCTGGACTATGCCGCAGAAAATGATTTTGGTATGCCGGCATTCAATGTCAACAACATGGAGCAGGTCCACGCGATCATGCAGGCTGCAGACGAGGTGGACTCGCCTGTCATCATGCAGGGTTCCGCTGGTGCACGCAGCTATGCAGGAGAACCGTTTCTGCGTCATCTGATCTCTGCTGCCATCGAACAGTATCCACATATTCCGGTAGTCATGCATCAGGATCATGGTTCTGAACCCGGGGTCTGCCTGCGTTCCATTCAGTCCGGGTTTTCCTCTGTCATGATGGATGGTTCACTGATGCCTGACATGAAGACACCCTCTACCTATGAATACAATGTGGAAGTCACCAAAAAGGTCTGCGAAATGGCACATGCCGGCGGCGTCTCGGTGGAAGGTGAACTGGGCTGCCTGGGATCGCTTGAGACCGGCGAGATGGGTGAAGAGGATGGTCATGGGGCAGAAGGCAAGCTGAGTATGGAGCAACTTCTCACCGATCCCGATGAGGCCGCAGACTTTGTCGCCAAGACCGGCGTGGATGCCCTGGCCATCGCCATCGGTACCTCACATGGTGCCTACAAGTTTACCCGCCCACCAACAGGCGATATCCTTGCGATCGAACGCATCAAGGAAATCCATGCAAAACTCCCGAATACCCACCTGGTCATGCATGGTTCTTCCTCGGTTCCGCAAGATTGGCTGAAGATTATCAATGAATACGGGGGCGACATGGGTGAAACCTATGGTGTTCCTGTCGAAGAGATCCAGGAAGGCATCAAGCATGGGGTCCGCAAGGTCAATATTGATACCGACCTCCGAATGGCCTCTACAGGTGCCGTACGCAAGTTCCTGCATGATAATCCATCCAACTTTGATCCACGCAAATTCCTCAAGGCATCGACTGAGGCCATGAAGGATATCTGCAAGGCGCGTTATCAGGCCTTTGGTTGTGCCGGTCACGCCAGCAAAATCAAACCAGTTTCACTGGAAAAAATGGTGAGTTTTTACAAATAAGATTGAATCCAGCCCGAAAAAAGGCCCGCTCTGTCGGGCCTTTTTCATGCATGGAAAAATCATGCTGCACCTCCCACCCTATGAAAAGTAGAAGTAGTAAATTCCCATAACAATAGGACAAAGATGAATGAGATCAGAGAATAGACATGAATACCTGCAACACTGAAACAGCCTGGACTGATACATTGGTAGCCGATCTGTATCGGGACATGGTGTGAACCCTGTGCTATTCTGTATTCAAAGTTATATGTATTTCAACCTATCTGCGCTTTTTTCATCCCAGCTATTCACAATCTTGCAGAATAATTGCGCCGTCCTTTCGGCATCATACAGGGCTGAATGGGCCTGTGTTTCATCCCAGTCCAGCCCCGCTGCCTGAACAGATCGTGAGAGTACGGTCTGGCCATAAACCAAGCCCGCAAGAGAAACCGTATCGAAGCTGCTGAAGGCATGAAAGGGGTTCTTTTTTATTCCCGTTCGATTCACCGCGGCATTGAGAAACTGCAAATCAAAGAAAGCATTGTGTCCAACCAGGATTGCACGCGTACATCCATGGTGTCTGACAGCCTGACGAACGGGTTGAAATATGCGATCAAGGGCTTCCCTCTCCTCCACGGCAAACCGAAAGGGATGATAGGGATCAATGCCGGTAAACTCTAGAGATTTTGGATCAAGATTTGCCCCCTTGAATGGCAGTACATTACAGAAAACCGTTTCATCCACACACAGCCGGCCTTCTTCATCCAAACCCAAAAGAACTGCAGCAATCTCCAGAAGCGCATCTGTCTCCGAATTGAAGCCTGCTGTCTCAACATCCACTACTACCGGGAGAAATCCACGGAATCGCTGTGATAATCCACTTTTGGGATGCTCGGCATCGTACATGCTCCCCATATTCATTTCCCAATCCGAATAACTTTCCACTCTGTAGTCCCTCCAGCGCGAAATGGAGTGACAACATCCTGACCAAAGGGCTCATGGTGATCTATTTCCACCTGCTGTCTTTGCAGGGAGACCTGTTCTGTATTGATGGGCAAGCCATAGAATCCTGGGCCGTTGAGGCTGGCAAATGCCTCTAACCTGTCCAAATGCCCCACACTATCGAAGGCCTCGGCATACAGTTCCAGGGCATGAGGCGCGGTATACATTCCAGCACAGCCACAAGCGGCATATTTTGCGGTTCGAGGGTGAGGGGCGCTATCCGTTCCCAGGAAAAATGAGGTATCCCCACTCGTTGCTGCATTCAGCAGGGACTGTCGGTCCTTTTCACGCTTGAGAACCGGCAAGCAGTAATAATCGGGGCGAATGCCCCCGACCAGCATCGAGTTACGATTGACCAGAAGATGATGAGCGGTAATGGTTGCGGCGACCTTTGGTCCGGCCTCCCGAACAAAGTCCACACCATCGCTTGTAGTGATATGCTCCAGCACGACTCTGAGATTGGGGAAATGCCGAACAATGGGATGCAGCTCTCTTTCGATGAATACCACCTCGCGATCAAAGACATCGACCTCGGGGTCCACTACCTCCCCATGAATCAGAAGAGGCAGATCTACCTCCTGCATCGTCTCCAGTAGTGGATAAACGGCCTTCAGTGACTGGACCCCGGCATCTGAATGCGTCGTGGCCCCAGCCGGGTAGAGCTTGATGCCGATCAGTCCGGCATTTTTGGCCTTTCGGATCTCCTCAGGTGACATCTCTTCCGTCAGATAGAGCGTCATTAGGGGTTCGAACGTTTCGCCCGCCGGCAAAGCCGCCAGGATCCTGCGACGATATTCCAATGCTTGCTTGACCATCACGACAGGGGGATTCAGATTCGGCATGACCACTGCACGCCGAAATATCCTTGCCGAGGCGGCGACCGTCGTTGCCAATGCCGCACCATCACGCAGATGCAGATGCCAATCATCCGGCCGGATCAGATTCATGTCTTGCAAAGGTGCGTCATGTGTCCTCTGCATGATGAAAAATCGATCAGTTTGCCTGAGGTTGATCTTCCGGGAGGGGACGCTCTCGTCCCAATAAACGGTCCATGGCAA
>RFGN01000486.1 GCA_003696645.1 Gammaproteobacteria bacterium
CACCGACCTGACAGCAGCCATGCAGGATCAGCTCATCCAGACTGCAAGAGAACAGGATGTCTCTTCCGTGCATATCCTCTTTCCAAACCGTGAGGAAGCACAGGAATGGCAAGACCATGGATTTTTGCTGCGCGAGGACTGCCAATTTCACTGGAAAAATCATAATTATCATGATTTCGAAGATTTTATCGCCACGTTTACATCAAAACGGCGCAAGGAGACACGCCGGGAACGGCGCCAGGCCCAACAGACAGGGACGATTGAATGGCTTTCCGGTGAGGACCTGGACTCCGAGGATTGGGAACAGCTCTACCTCTTTTACAAACATCACGCCTGCCTGAAAGGCGGCTACCCCTACCTGACTCGCCACTGCTTCAGCCTCTGGGCAGAGCATTGCAAGGATCTGATACAGGTCTGCCGGGCCACGCACCTTCAACAGACCATTGCCATGGCGTTGTTCTTTCAGGGTGGGGATACCCTGTACGGTCGTTATTGGGGTGCCAACGATCACTACCCCTGCCTGCATTTTGAACTCTGCTACTACCAGCCGATTGAGCTTTGCATTCACAATGGCTGGCAACATTTCGAGGCCGGTGCCCAGGGTGAACACAAACTGGGCAGAGGGCTGGTACCGACTCGTACCTTCAGTGCCCACTGGATCGAACACCCGGCTTTTCGTGAGGCCATTGCTCACGCCATCGAGAGGGAACATATCGGCGTTCAGCACTATATCCATGAGGCCATGCAATATACACCCCATCATCGAACAGCCCATGACCAATATATTGAATAACATCTCGAAGATCACTCTGCAACATTACCAGAGTCGCGCCGAGTCCTTCTGGCAGGGGACGAAGGATCACGATGTATCACAGAATATCGAGGCCCTGTGTCAGTCCCTGGACAAGGCGTTTGGTCAAATCCGCTGCAAGATCCTCGATTTTGGCTGCGGGCCGGGGCGAGACCTGCTAACCTTCAGGCAAAAGGGCCATGAACCCGTCGGACTCGATGGCTGTCCGGCCTTTGTCGAGCATGCCCGGCAATATTCGGGCTGTAACGTATGGCAACAGGATTTTTTGCATCTTGAACTCCCGAAGCAGACCTTTCATGGCATCTTCGCCAATGCGAGTTTCTTCCAGATCCCCAGCCGTTTGATGCCGGATACCCTGTCCCTCTTTCATCAGGCCCTGCTGCCTGGAGGCGTGCTGTTCATGTCCAATCCACGAGGGCAGGGCGAAGGATTTTTTGGCGACCGCTATGCCACCTATCTCGAACTGGAAGACTATTCAGC
>RFGN01000066.1 GCA_003696645.1 Gammaproteobacteria bacterium
CAAGAGACTGGTGCGCAAGCAGGTCAAGAAAAAGGCCACAAAAAAAATTCGAAAGGAAATCCAAAAAGAACTGCAAAAAAAGCTTGGTATTGATCTGAAAGGACTCTTCTAGATTGACCCGATATCATGCACGAAATACACACCAAGGATAAGGACTGGTTCAGCCGTCGGATCATCCGCTGGCAAAAGAATCATGGCAGGAACAACCTCCCCTGGCAGGTCACTGATGACGCCTATCCCATCTGGATCTCAGAGATCATGCTGCAACAGACCCAGGTACAGACCGTCATCCCCTATTTTCAACGTTTCATAAGCAGGTTTCCAAACGTTGCACAGCTTGCAAATGCCAGCGAAGACGAGGTTCTGGCCTGCTGGTCCGGTCTCGGATACTACGCACGAGGTCGTCACCTCCGCCACGCTGCAAGGCTCATAATGGAAAGGCACCAAGGCCGAATCCCGAACCGTCTTGACGATCTCATGAACCTTCCGGGTATCGGCAGGACAACTGCTGCCGCCATCCTGTCTCAGGCCTTTGGACAACGTCAGACCATCCTGGATGGAAACGTCAAACGGGTATTATGTCGATTTCATGCCCTGGAAGGATGGCCAGGAAGCCGAACCGTTGAGCAGAGACTCTGGAAACTGGCCGAACAACATTTGCCAGAAAATGAAATGCGCACCTATACCCAGGGGCTGATGGATCTCGGAGCCATGATCTGCCTGCGTAAGAACCCCCTATGTGAATCGTGCGCGATTTCTGAAAACTGCAAGGCCCATCTGTCCGGCACCACATCCCGCTATCCTTCTGCCAGACCAGCGAGGATCCGCCCGCAAAAATCAAGCCATGTACTGATCCTGACCAATTCCGAAAATCACATTCTGCTGCAAAAACGGCCTTCCAGCGGGATATGGGGGGGGCTGTGGAGCCTGCCACAAATCGAGACAGATGCCTCCGACATCAATCATTATGCAGGAATCAAGTACGAGGCCCTGGCCTGCACTCCACCTGTTCGACACCAGTTTACCCATTTTCAGCTTACTCTCTATCCCATTCTGGCACGGACCCGTTCAAGAGGAAAAAGCGTAGAGCCGGGTTTTCATGCTTGGTATAATCAGGACGAAATTCATAATATAGGGATGCCAGCACCCATAGCAAAGCTGCTCGGGAGCACCTGGTACAGGCATTTTTTCACGCATCAATAGACCATCACCTTTTTATTATCATGACAAGAACCGTACATTGCGCAAAACTCGGCAAGACCGCCGAGGGACTCGATTTCCCACCCTTTCCCGGAGAAATGGGTCAACGCATCTATAACGAGATCAGCAAGGAGGCCTGGCAGATGTGGCTGGCCCATCAGACCATGTTGATCAATGAAAACCGTCTGTCTGCGATGGACCCAAAATCACGCGAATATCTCAAACAGGCGATGCAGGACTTCCTGTTTGGAGAGGGGCCTGTCCATATGCCGGAAGGCTACACCCCACCCAAGAAATAGACGCTTTCCCGGTCCCATGGCAACCAGCATACTTCTTGTTGAGGACGACCAACCAATCAGGGAAATGATCCGATTTGCCTTCGCCGAACCGGATTTTATTGTCCATGAGGCCCAGGATGCCCATGGTGCCCTGGAACAGATGAAACATGCTCCGGATGTCATTTTGATGGACTGGATGTTGCCGGGCATCAGTGGCATCGAGATCCTGAAACTGCTCCGGTACAAGTCGCCGCATAACACACCGCCTGTCATCATGTTGACCGCCCGAGACAGCGAGGATGACAAGGTCAAGGGACTGCAAAGCGGTGCGGATGATTATCTGACCAAGCCCTTTTCCATGCGAGAGCTGAAGGCAAGAATCGAGGCCATCCTGCGACGTAGTCAAAAATCCCGGCACGAGGACAACCTGAAATTTCGGGATTTGAATATTGATCTCAAGGCACACCAGGCTGCCATTGACAATCACCCTCTCAAGCTTGGGCCAACCGAGTTCAAACTGCTGCAACTGTTCGTCAGCAATATCGATCGCGCCTACAGCCGGGCGCAGCTGCTTGACATGATCTGGGGAGATGATGGGGATGTACTGGAAAGAACCGTAGATGCCCATATCCGCCGATTGCGCAAGGCTTTGGCCGAACACGGTTATGACCGCTATCTCAAGACCGTCTGGTCGGTCGGCTATCGCTTTTCGGATCAGGACTGATCCATACTGGTGAGCAAGACCTGGCTGAAATACACCCTTTCTCTCCTCTTTCTGATCCTTGCTGCATGGCTGATTGGCCTGATCGCGGGCGCCCCAGGAGAGATATTGGCAATCGTATTATTGGCATGCCTGTCGTACCAACTGTTTCAGCTATACCGATTACTCAACTGGATCGAGCAAAAGAAGTTTGCGGATATCCCCGACATTGGTGGCCTGTGGGGGGACATCTACTATGGCTTTTTTTCCCTGGAAAAACTCTCTCGACAGGCCAAACGCCGGATGGCAAATATTGTCAAGCAATATCGCCAGACTACTGAGACCCTGCCGGATGCAACCATCATCCTTGACCAACAGCAGCAGATTCGCTGGTTCAATCGTGCCGCCAAAAATTATTTCACCCTGGTAAAAGAGGATATCGGCCGAAAGATCGATAATGTCATCCGGCATCCGGATTTCACCCGATTTTTGCAGGACGGAGACCCGACACGAAAGTTCCGTCTGGAATATCGGGGACACCCACCCGCCATCTATCAGATGCGACTGGTGCCCTACCCGTCCCGACAACATCTGCTCATTGCCCGGGATATCACTCAACTGGTTCAGCTTGAGGCAAACCAGTTTCACCTGATCACCCATACCTCGCATGAACTCAAGACCCCTCTGACGGTCATACGCGGTTACATTGAAAGCCTGATGGCCCTTGAAGAGGATGACAAGAAACTGCAGGCATTGACCCAGATGGACCACCAGGTTCAACGCCTGCTCAATACCATTCAGGATTTTATTACGATCTGCCGGCTGGGAGAGCAAAACCGAAGAATCGCCCACAAACCCATCAAGATCCCCAATCTTCTTGAACGGCTCGTCCAGCAGGCCGAAAAGATCGTCCAGGGCAAGAGAAAGATAGAGCTGCAGATTCGATCAGACAAGAACCTTGTCGGCGTTGAGGCCGACATCGCCAGCGCCTTTGAAAACCTGATCAACAACGCCATCCATTACACCGATCCCGAAACCGGCCATATCATCATCACCTGGGAGGATACCCCCGATCAAGGGGTCTGTCTGAGTGTCCGCGATAATGGCATCGGCATCCCGCCTTCTGACCTCTCCAGGGTCACCGAGCAATTCTATCGGGCAGGCAACCATCAGGACACGCAAGGTTCCGGCTTGGGGCTGGCCATCGTCAAGAAGGTCATGGATGTCCATGAGGGTACACTTGAGATCGACAGTGTCCTCAATAAGGGAAGTACATTCCGTTGCTGTTTCCCGCAATCTCTTGTCCTCTCGAAATAATCGAATACCTTCACAATTTCGTAACATTTGCGTGGAATCATACACGCTGTTGATTTTTTGCAACGTTTTATTCACTATCATAGAGGGAGCTATTATGCGTTTGAATTCTCTGAAACTGGCCACGGCCAGCGCCATCCTCGGTGCCGGCCTGGTCATCGCCCCGGCCTCACAGGCTGGCGTTACCTACAAGGACGGTGACAAATGGATGGAGCTGGGCGGTCGTATCCAGCTGCAGTACCATAACACCAGCCCCAGCGGCACCAATACAGGTTCTACGACTGACAAGATCTTCTTCCGTCGTCTGCGCCCCTTCATCGCTGGTAGTGTCACCCCGGACTGGAAGGGCAAGTTCCAGTGGGATATGGGCAAGGGCAAGACCACCATCAAGGATGCCTATATGGAATACAAGGGTATTGAAGGCATCAAGATCCGCATCGGTAATGCCTATGTGCCGTTTTCTCGTGAGGACATGACCTCCTCCAAGAAGCAGCAGACCGTTGAGCGCACATTCGTTGGAGATCACAACTATGGATCTCCGGAGAGAAACGCCGGCGTCTTCGTCAAGGGTCATAACAGTGACAAGACCTTCGTCTGGCAGGCCTCTGTCGGTGAATCCGACATCAAGCCCAATAACAAAAAACTGACCTTCGAATCACCAGTTGATAACCA
>RFGN01000487.1 GCA_003696645.1 Gammaproteobacteria bacterium
CCCTTGAACTCCTCGATGGGACTGGATAAAATCATCAATATTTTGAATATCAGTCCCCAATCCGTAGGTAGCTGTATTTAGGTGCTTCAGAGTTTCCGTGTCCAGATTCTTCGCCCGGTCTTTGATTCTTTCCTTAATCTCTCCCCTTTCTTTCTGAATCCCTTCAATTTCCTTAATCAAATCCTGAATCACTTCCTTATCAATGGTCGTGGCAGCTTTCCATCTATCATACGCGCCCATGCCGACTTCAGCTGCCTTACCCATCCCCATGATGACGGGAGTTCCTAGAGCGGAAATCTTTCCTTCTTCAATTGCATTTTCCAATGCTTGGCTGAAGGTCATATTGGGATTATGAGTATACATATCAATAATCCCGTGAGCCAATTCAGCCCCGAAATCCTGACCGACATTCAGCCCGTAAGCCTTAAGAAACTCCGTCCACTTTCCGTGCTTGACTAGAGTTTCAATAATCTTTGGCATGGGCACTGCTTCACTGGCGCTTTCGACCAGTGTATGCACAGTAGCCAGACCAATAACCTTATCCGGATCTGCCCCTTCTGAAACGAGTCGAGATATTTCCTGCCCGTAGATAGCAGGAGTCATGGCGCCGATACCAACAGCACTTGCCGCAACAGGACCTAAGCCAGCCCGAGATGCCAGCAAACCCGCCAGAACTCCGGGAACATTCTGCTCAGTCATCTGAGCAACTTCTGCCATCGTAGCAGCTCTCTCCCCGGCTTTCTTTTTAAATTCCTCCCCTGCATACCCAAGGGTCGCTTGAGTAACATTAATATCCTTAGCTACTTCACTTTGGGCTTCTTTTTTCAGTTCCCGCAATTCCGGAAAAGCCGCCTCCATTGTAGCAGCACTGATAGCAGGGGTTCCGGGGTTCGTAATATTACTCGCTCCCGCATACTTAAACCCTTGCCCTACTGATTCCAAAAGCTCCGGAGTCTGGTTTTTTGCGTGCTTCAGAGCCGCGATAATATCATGCCCGAATCCCTCCACTGGCCCCATCTTCCCTTCCTTTGCTCTTTCTTCCAGCGTCTTATCCGGCACAAAGAGTTGGTCAACGGCACTCCCTAAAAAACCCCCAATATTGGGGGCAGTTTCTTCAGCAATCTCCTTTTGAACTTCTGGAATTTTTTCTTTTAGTCTCCGAGAAATCCGAATTCCCTGCGTGAGCTTGTCCAGGTCAACCCCAGAAGTCTCTCCTTCCTTCTCATTATTTTGCTGTTTTTTGACTCCCTGTACCAGCTTATTCAGGTCAATCATGTTTACCTCACTTCAGTTTCTTCCATTCTTCATAGAGAACGGAAAGAGGGAGATTTTGATATTCCGGATTCATTTTAGCAGCTACAACAAAAGCTGTAAAGTCTTTCTTAACATAATCCACTAACTGGTCGTCAGGAAGGGATTGGATTTTTTGTTGAGCAGTCTGAAGTTCTTCCGGAGTAATTGGCGGAACACCCCCGGTAGTTACAGCTCCTCCCGTCGTTGGCATCCCTGCAGTCTCCCCTGGCATAAGGGGACTTTTCGGAATCCGATTCCCAACTTCTGCCATTGTTTGCAGCATTTGCGGCCAAACTTTCATAAGGCTTTGCTGAGACTCCTCCGGAAGATTCGGGAAAATAAGAGCAAGGTTATCCAAAGTCTTAACCATATCCGAAGGCATTTTATTTTTGAGGTTATAATAATACTGCAAAGCCGCTGCCCTTGCATTATTAATATCGTTTCCATAAGCCGTCGGATTTGCTTGATAGAGCATATTTGTAATAGCATCCCACATCAGCAAATCTGCCGGAGGTTTCACTCCACCTTTCCCTTGCGCCTTCGCAGCTTCTTTCCGCGCTTCTGCTTCTTCCAATGTTCCAAGAGTTTGCGCCCTACGCAGATTCGCCTCGGTATCCTTAATTCTCCGTTCCTTTTTCTGCGAGGCGGTCTTCTCCGCATACTGGTCGAGCTGCGCCTGTAGCATCAATTCTTCCAGCTGCCTTTTCCGCTGCGCTTCAGCATTTCCCTGCAAAGTCGTGTTATAGGCATTGACTGCCTGACCGATTACAGTCGGCAGTGTAATTCCTTTATCTGCTCGCAGCGGAGTCCCAAGCGCAGCCCCGGCATTAATCAATGCCATACTCTGCGGGTCAATGGCATTCTCCGGCCCTTGATACGCCGGCACTTGATATTGCGGAGTCTCCACCGCCATGGGTTGCTGGAACTCCTTCTTAAGAAGCTCCCCCAGCAAATCTTTTACTACCTCATACGCCATCTCTTTTATCCCCAGTTATTAAAATCATTTGCCGGGTCATAGTAGGTCGAACCACCGGGGCCTTTATACTGTCCCCAATTAATCGTATCTATCGGTTGTTGCTGATTAAACCCGCCAAAAGTATTCATCATTCCGCGAGCTAATCCATACCCCTGCATAGCTCCGCCAAGCCCCGCAAGAGCAGGATTAATTCCCGAAGGCGGAATATATTGCTTATTTCCTCCATATTGCTGCCCGCCTACAATACCTTGATAAAGCGCCAACCTTTCCCAAGGAGCCCGCATTTCGCGCTCGGTCTTGGCCCGTTGCCGTTCGCCTGCAGAGAAAATAGTCTCCCATGGAGCGACCAGAGAAGTCTGCACAGTCGGCGTAAGAGCCAAGGCCTGATTCTGCGCCCCGAGGCCTTGTCCATAAGCCTGAGAAAGATACTTCCTCAAGGTATCCGAAAGTGCCTGTTGAGTTTTTCCTACCGCCTGCCCCTGGGCAAGTGCTTGCCGAGAGCTTCCATATTGCCCTGCTCTTACAGCACTCATATCAATGCGCGGGAGAACCTGCTCCATCAAAGCACGGGTGGCTTCATCAGTAATCGCCCGTGCCCCTCCCATTACATAAGGATTGTTCGCAACATCGAGCATTTCCGGGCTCGTCATCCTTTGCCACGCAGAAAGAGCCTGTGGGCTTACCGCTCCGGCCCCTGCAAGCGCTCCTCTTACAATTCCCGCATTTCCGAGCTGCTGCGTCCCATTCCACGGGGCGATAATAGGTTGGTCTCCTTTGTAGAGTTTCTGCGCCTCCTTGAACATATCCAGTAGATATGGCGCCTGCCCCGCCCATGGAGAGCCCTGCTTTTCTGCGGCCTCTCGTATCGCCCGTGCTTGCGCGTCCGCTCCCTTTTTCCCTAGAAGTCCTCCAACGATAGAACTCCCTATCATCGCAATAGCCATTGGCCAACCCATAATAGCAGCCCTCTTACAGTTTCACCCAGCTACCGCTGAGATATTGATAGAGTCCAGCCCCTCCGCCAGGATTCCAATTCGTTCCATCCGCATTTACAACCATTCCCTCTTGCGGTCGAGTCGGCGGGACAGCCCGGGGATAAAGCGTAATCATATCCCCTTTCAATTCATTAATACTTCGAGCGATTCTATCCAGTTCCTCATAGAGAAACGCCGGATCGTATTCCAGCGGGACAATGGAAGGAGTGTATGCCATTCTTAAATCCTCGAAACTTCATCTATATCTAGAACATAGCCCGTTAATGCCCACGGAAGGTTCCCCTGCTCCTCAATCTTAAGAGCGAGATACCTTCCGCTTATAAGGCAGTCGATATATCTATCTTGATTGATATTAAAAGTAAAAGGCCCCTGCCAGGTAATCGGGCCTTCAACGTAATCTTGAGCCCCCACTGAAATCTGTACCGTACCGGGAGAAGTATTCCCTGCAAATTTAGGATAAACTCTTTTGAGCATTTTTACACTAGCTGGATTAGTAGCAGGAATTCCGTTTTCACTCCTTCCGGTAAGAGTTAAGCCAGTGCGTTCAATATAGGATCTATATGCAGTTCCATTATTATCATAGTTTTCATCCAGATGCTCAAGAGAATTCCCACCATAAACTTTTCCAGCAAGGAGTTGAAATTTTGCGGGATTCCCGGCAGTAGTGCCGAAAAATCCACTATCCGTATCGAAACTTCCAGAAGAAGCATCGAAGGAATTGTCAGAAACTTCACCTTGTCCATAAGTCACAAAAGACAAATCTTCCAAGTCCTTAATAGTCCAAGTATTATATTCCCAATTCCAGATCAGAGCTTTCGTAAGATATCCACTCGATGTACC
>RFGN01000488.1 GCA_003696645.1 Gammaproteobacteria bacterium
ACACTTCAGAGGTCATTTGTATTTAAAAAATGGGAACCGATTTTTGTCGAGCATAGTTTCAAGTACACAATCGAAACTATTCAAAATCTTGCGAAGATATCTGGATTTACGGTATTCAAAGATTTTTATGACTCTGAGAGGACTTTTGTAGATTCGCTATGGATCGTTAATCGAAAGAAGAAAGCAAGAGGCGAAAATCACTAAGTATGAGTGAAAAAGTAGGCTACTTCCTCTTTCACAGTTTCACATCTGATCTGGAGTCGCCTCCGATCTTCAAAACTGCTGGATAACTCACGGTATCCACTATCCCCTTCACAAAGGTTTTGGGGAATACTTTTCTCCCGATATTCGCCGCACCATTGCAGTCGGCGTTAATCTCGGTGCCGCATGAAGCCCTGAATAATCCACGGCTCACCCTCTTCCCCATTTATGTACTGTGCTTCCTGATCTCCTCGTTGTCAAGAAAACTGCACTTGGAGGTGTAGCTCTCCTCGTGGCGGATGACGCTTATGCCCTGCTCCTCCGCCTTGTACTCAATCTTCCTAACCAGATTCAAGAAGGGGACACCCACAAAATTCTGGTTGTTCCTCTTCCCGATACTGATATTCTGCTTCCACCCCTCATTGTACCCGATGACTATTGTATCAATGTCGTGCTTCTGGCAGTACTGAATGAGGGTACTACTGGCCTGATGCAGGTAATTCTCGATCCTCCAGTATCTCTGTTCCATCAGACGGATCATCTTCTCTCCCCATTCAGGACGAGTTCTGTTGGGTTGCTGAAGCGCATAGATCGATTGCAGACGAGACTTCTCCTTGTTGTACCACTGGTTGTACGACTTTATAGCAGACCCCCTGATAAGTACAGGAGGGGCGACATTCGATACCCCTGCAATGAGGTTGTCAAGTCCAAGATCAATTGCCAGAATGTTTCGAGGGTCTCGCGGAGGTCTCGCTGCCCGCTCATAGATGATCTCGACGATGAAGTAGCCGGGACGGGGGAGGATCCTCACCTGCTTGACTTTATTCTGCAGGCGAGTTCTGATTTTTAGGCCGATCATCCTAGGAAAATGGAGATGACCATCCCTGATCCTGCACTGATCTGCGGTGAAGTAGAGGGTGAAGAAGCCATCCTTGGGCAGCATCTTTGGAGGTTTGGGTCTGGACCTAAATGCCTTTGGGTTCTTCTTCCAGGATTCCATTGCCTTCCAGAATGACCTCCAAGCTTTGACCAGTACCTTGATAATCTGCTGGGAGGTGTGGGAGGGCAGTGCACGATAGGTGGGGTGGTGACGGAGGATGTCCATCATCTCGTATGCGGAGGTGCAGTGTCTTTTCTTGACAGGATAATGATTGTAGTCACCGAGCTGAGCTCTGTAGATGTAGTTTGCATGGTTATAGAGGTTCTTGGCGTGGCGGCAGTACTGACGGATGGAAAACGCATCCGATAGTTTCATCCGTTCAGTCCGTCGAACCACAGATGTCATAGAAATCCAAATTATTTAAAGGTATTAATC
>RFGN01000489.1 GCA_003696645.1 Gammaproteobacteria bacterium
TGATAGACGTTTACATAGCCATTGCTCAAGTTTAACCCAAGCAACGTGTCTTGAACGCTTGAATCTCCAACGCCAAGGTCTATATTCGATAGATCTACAGAAAACACCAAGTCTCTGAAATTGTCTTGAAATTCAACAGCTTCACTTCTTACATTCATTCTTCCTACAACTTTCCCTCCGTATTGTGTAATTGTGCCATTCTCATCTACACAGATAGGAATATCGCTGTATCGAAGTGTAACAAGACCAAAGATCAAGTCGACCAAGTTTACGCCACGGTAGAAATATGGGTAATCGTCAAGCAGACCCATTTGGCACCCCCAGTAGTTCCTCGAAAGAAATTCTCAGGTCGAACTTGTCCATCAGCGCCCTGGAAATGCGCGGTGATGACGAAAACGACCCGTACACCAGATCGCCGGCACCAGGGTCATCCGGGTACATGTCAAGGAAAAACGGCACCAGCAGGCCGTTGGACTCGAAGATGGACACGATGTCCGCCCTCGAGGCTGCGTCCAGCTTCTCCCACCGGAGGTCTACGATGCGGGCCTTGTCTCTGATAATCCCCACCCTGTTGCTGTAGGCCACACCTGCCTTCGAGACCTTGGACTGATCGACCAGGATGTCTGTGAAGCCGTCGTTCATCGCCCTTGGGAGTTCCACGGCCTTGCCGAAGACCAACCTCCCAAGGTGCGTCCCTGTAGATGGTGCCTGCATCGTTGGGTACTTCACGAAGACGATTGCGTACTGGTGCGTCACCGGCGCCGAAAGCGCCAGGCGTCCATACTTCTCCGTCGTTTTCATGTCTCCGAGGAAAACCCCGGAGGAAATCCAGTCCGACTCGTCCGTGAACGTCGAGAACAGATTCGCGTCATCCGTCGCGTAGACGCTTACCGTAACATTGCTCTGGAAGTTCGCCCCAGCCGCCAGGCAGTAGTCGAACTCCACAGCGGCCCCCATGTCGAACTTCACCCACGTCTCCGTTTCGTTCATGTTCCCACCAGAACGCCACAGGATTCCGGGATACGGATTGCGAACGTTCCCGGCAGGGAAAAGTGCGCTCTCCTCACTGCGTGCCGTCACAGCGGCCTGGTCGCTCGGAAACACGTTTATCAGCCGGGTCCCCGTCGGCATCCCTTACCTCCTTCTCCGAGAAATCCCTCGATCCACCACAAAATCCCTACCACGCAAACTCTCACTCTCGATGATCGAAATCACCTTCTCCCTCAACGCCGGATCGTCACCCTGAACCGTCACGTTGATCGTCCTCGAATCATTATACACCATCCCACTCACATCCGGACTACGCCCAGCGTTGATCTGTTGCAACATCCCGTAAAACCGCCTCGTGGACGCAGGATTTACCACCATCTCCCCAGGATGCAACAACGCCAACCCAGGGGCAGCACTACGAAACATCCCACCATCCTGAAAAACAGGCACGTTCGACTGCGTGAAAAACCTCTCAGGATTCTTTATCGTCACATCGGCACGATCAATGACAA
>RFGN01000490.1 GCA_003696645.1 Gammaproteobacteria bacterium
AGCGAAACTCAAGAAGGAGGAATTCGCATGACTATCCCAGCATTTGACGAACCGAGACCACTGACCGAGCACATCCTGGAGTTCATCGACGTGATGGACCGGGAGTCCCTCGTGAACGCCAAGGAATACCTGGAAGCCATCCTGCTAGCGACCGTCAATCTATTCAACATCTGTCGAAACCACAACGTTGATCCCAGCGACTTCGAGAGGGGTTACTGGATCGTACTTATGGCCTACGACATGGTGAAGCAACGTATGGGAGAGAAAGATGAAGCTCAAGCCTGAACTAACGAACATGCTCAAAGAGTACATCGACCGGCTGTCAACTCATGACTGGACCTACATGTATTCAGACGACTATCGGTACTACGACGAGGGCTACCGTCAGAAGCAGTCGCTGACCAACCTTCGCTCTGTCCTTCTCTCTGAGGGTGTCCCTGCGGAGCTGCTGGATGGGTTGATCAGTCTGTACTCGCCCTTTCATGGAGAAAATCAGGAGGATGTGGCATGAACGACGACCTGCTGATGCTGTTCTGGATCGCCTATGTGTTTGGCTTGCCGGCGGCTTTGATACTGCTGGCCGGGGCCATCGGAGCGGTCCTGTCGCGTCTGGGCCTAATGCCTGAATCTGAATGACAACTGCCTGCGGAACAACGAAGAGGAACCGAACCATGAGTCTATGGGACGACTACGACGCACTTGCAGACTACGACCTCGAAGCGCATCTCAGAGCACTCTGCCCTGAGGATTACTCAGCGGGGAAAACCGATTACCGAAAACACAGCAGTCGCTTGACTAGTGATCAGGTAGCGGCTAGAGTAGCGTCACTCTACGGAGGATAAGGAATGTATAACTATCTGATGGACCTGAAGTTGTTGTGGGGCCCACACGACTTCACATAGGAGAGCGACCATGGACAAGCCTGACCTAACTGGCCTTGAGGGGTTTGAGAATGCTCATGGATGGCTCGTCCTGGTTGTCCAGATCGGGCTGCTGCTCTGGATCTGGCTGCTCTAGGACTAGGGAGGATCTCCAAGAATGGGAACTTTCGAAGAGACCCTCCCTAAGAGATACTCTAAGAGTTACTCAAGAAGTACTCTAAGAGTAACTCAAGAAGTACTATAAGAGTTACTCTTAGACACTCTTAGACTAACTAAAGGACATCTCTACGAAATACCATGAGGTGCAACTGTAAGAGTCTCTAAAAGACTTACAGTAAGACTTACAGTACATCCTCATAATCGTAGAGTAATATCTTTCAAAAACACTGTCGAGGGAACTCTCATGGCTGAACGACTGAGCGACGAACAGAAGAAGTTACGGAAAAAACTGGGTCCAATACTCAAGTCCTACCGGACCTTGGCGGGCCTTACCCAGCTGGAACTCGCGAACAAGTTAGGATTCAAGGCGTACACGTTTGTCTCGCAACTAGAAGGCGGGACTGGGAAAGTGCCATCCGAAGTAATCCCGAAGATGGCAAAGGCGTTCGGAGTGTCCGAGAAGGAGCTGGCAAAGCTACTGCTCAAGCACTACGACCCGGATATGTACAAAGCCCTCTTCGGAGGGAAATAACCATGGAGCGAGCGTAATGCAGGACTTGAAGCAGTATCTGGAGAACTACTGTTCCGAAATTGAAGTTGTGTCTGGAGTGTCTGAGGTGGGGGATCCTTGGGTCGCAGTCGTTGTCGGGCCCATCACGGCTGTCCATGTCGGTTACATCGATGGGGAGTATCACGTCGAAGACATGGGGTGGCGTAATCTGAC
>RFGN01000491.1 GCA_003696645.1 Gammaproteobacteria bacterium
GAGGCATCGTCTGCTCTCTGGTGATGGTCAGGGCAGAATGGTGAGTGTTCATGACCGAACGGTGACACTCTGGACGATTTTTCCAGATGGGCGATTGCAAATCGAGGCAAGACACGAGCTCGGGAAAGCCATTCAGCGGGTCATGTTACATGACGGAAAAATCTGGTGTTTTGTTGCAGAGAATCAGCTGCAGATCTGGACCCTTGAACGGTTTTCCACAGGAGCTGCAGAGCGTATTGTGCAGCTGCCGGAGGGTGAGATCATGGATATCCTGCCGCAGGAGGAAGCACTGTATATCCTGCAGAAAGACAGCGTATCGAAGCTCACTATCAATTCGGCGCAGCATGGACAAGCATGGAAGGTAACCTTTCGCTTCCCTGTTCAGGAGGGCGGCAGGAAACTGGTCCGCAAAGGAGGATCCCTGTTTCTGACAGGGTTTCTGGTGCCTCTTGCCCTGGATCTTCGTGTTCCACAGATTCAGCCAACCATGACAGGAGGACTGAATATAAAGGTTCCTCGCATGGCTCCTTTCGGTGAATACGATCTGCAGGATGCTTCCGAAATACTGCATCAGGCGATTCGTGTGCGTGAATTGCGTTTCAGTAAGCCTAAGATGACCCTTGAGCAGTTCAAGCAGTTGCTCAAGCAGCATAAATCACGCCAGGCGACAGTTAACGGACTCGACTGAAGCCCAGCTTCATCACACGTTTGCTGAAGGTACGATCCCGAATGCCGACATTGATTTTCAGATTGGAGATATCCAGCCTGGTTTCATTGCGGTTCTGCAGATTTCGTGTCACGACGCTTTTCCATTCCCAGGTGTCTCCGATTTTCTGCCATTCAATAACCTGGCGTTTGAGCAGATTATTTTTAAGATCATAGTAGTCGGTACGAACTGGCAGGAAATTGTCGGTACGTATCCAGCGAATGACGCGATGGTAAGGATAACGGCTTGATCCGCCATGATGGTGGTGGGCATGTGCCCCGTGGCCCATGGCATGTCCTGGCTTGCTCTCAATGACGTGATAATGGATACCCTTTAAGGTCTCCTCACGGAGGTAATGATGGATATCCATGTCGGGATGACGTGGGATCAAATCCGTCTCCTTCATCTCAGACCGGTCGAAAGCGTCCTCGGCCTGTTTTTCGGTATCCTCGTTGCCTCCCATCTTGCGGACAAGACGCAGTTCGGGAAGATACAGCCATTCCTCGGTCTTGGCATTGCTTTTCATGGCAGGAAACCAGCCCATATATGATATTCCCTTTCGATCAGGTGGGAAGTCCTGAAAATAGATTGTCTTGGATTGATAGGGCCCGTGGTCATATTCCTTCCATACCTGGTCAAACACCAGCCGGCTTGCCGGTTTGTTGAATTCCTTCAGGGTAAAGGTCAATCTGGATAGGGAATCCCTGCTACGTTTCAGATTGAAACTTTTCTTCATGATGGTCATGGCCCTGGGGTCTGATTGCATGCTGTTGTCCATGGCAATGGCAGTGAAGGAAAGGCTGCAGGTCAGAAGGAACATGAAGATACGGTTTGCAAGTATGGGGATTTGAATCATGTCAGGCTCCTGGATCATCGGATAAAATGGGCAACCTTCTGTTGGTCTTGCAGCGGTTGCGAAACTTACATGGTTGGTTTTCAACTCTGGATGTTATCATGGGCTGGATGTTTTTGTGCAGGGAGCAGGAATAACCATGGTGACTGGACGGCGTGCAGCCCGGGAGAGGCATGCGTGAGATCCTGAAAACCCTTGTCAGAATATGCCAGTTTCAGGCGGGTCCCCAGGCTTTGCCCGATTCATCTGCATTGGTACGCCTATTCGGTTGTTTCTATTATGCCGTAAGCCTGATGGCAGCGGCCCTGACCATGCCATTTGTTCCTGCGGTAATGGTGGCAGGACTGGATCTGGCCTTTCTTTTTGCCTTTGTCTATGTCCTGTTGCTGGCAAGAGGATTAACCAGGCGGTTTCCACAGACGATCCTGGCACAGATCGGAACCGGTGCATTGATCATGTTTGCCTCTATTCCTGTTTTGGCCTGGCAGGCCTGGGTCGGGCAACCAGGTGAGATATCGGCATTGTTGATGACCCTGCTGATGTTCTGGAATCTTGCGGTAATGGGCCATATATTCCGGCATGCGATCTCCACCTCCATGTTTGTTGGTGCCCTGCTGGCATTGGGCTACCTGTTTCTGTCACTGATGCTGTTCGAGTGGGTGGCCGGGTATGTCGCCTAGGCACGTTCATATTCTGGGGGTCTGCGGCACCTTCATGGCAGGGGTTGCGGTGTTGGCAAAGTCCATGGGATGGCGTGTGACCGGCATGGATGCCAGAGCCTATCCACCCATGAGTGACCAGCTTGCCAGCGAAGGCATTGAGATTATGGAAGGTTATCAAGCCGATAATCTGCCAAGACAGGCGGATTGTTTTGTGATCGGCAATGTCATGTCCCGCGGTAATCCTTGTGTGGAATGGATACTTGACCATGATCGACCGTATCAATCGGGGCCGGAATTTCTTTATCACAGCGTATTGCGGGATCGCCGGGTGTTGGCGGTGGCAGGCACCCACGGCAAGACCACCACAAGTAGCCTGTTGGCGTGGATTCTGGAGTCCAGCGGTCATGAGCCAGGTTTCCTGATTGGCGGGATTCCTCAGAACTTCGGTATTTCCGCACGTTTGGGAAAAGGGGATTATTTTGTTATCGAGGCGGATGAATATGACACGGCGTTCTTTGACAAGCGCTCCAAGTTTGTCCACTATCACCCCGAGGCGGTTATCCTGAACAACCTGGAATTTGATCATGCCGATATCTTTGACTCCCTCGCGGATATTCAGAAACAGTTTCACCACCTTCTCCGCATGATCCCTTCCCGGGGACTGATACTTGCAGGCGAGGAGGATGAGGCACTGGATCAGGTATTGGAAATGGGGCGGTGGACCCCGGTACAGAAATTTGGGCTGCTTTCCGGATCGGACTGGTATGCAGAAGAAGATGGATCAGGGAAGTCATTCAGAATTTGCCATGAAGAAGCAAGATCCGGGAACGTTGAATGGGGATTGGCAGGTAAACACAATGTCAGAAATGCGGTGGCGGCCGTGGCGATGGCAAATTATTGTGGTGTGGACTGGCGTCAGGCTGTGCCGAGTCTGGCAGACTTTTCTGGTGTCAGGCGCAGGCAGGAATGTGTCTACCAGGATCATGAAATTAGCATCTATGATGATTTTGCCCATCATCCCACCGAGATCCGTGCTACGCTTGAAGGTCTGCGTCGCCAATCAGAAAATTCCAGACTGCTGGTGCTGATGGAGCCGCGATCCAACTCCATGCGTCTTGGGGTACACCGTGATGCCCTGGTGCATGCCTTCGATCAGGCAGACCAGGTCATGATCCTGAAACCCGCCAGGGCTGATCTGGATGTTACCGCCCTGGCGCATTCGATGAACGTTCGGGTTGATGTTTTTGATGATGTTGAACAGATCATTGCTGCCATTCTGTCTGACTTCAAGACAGGAGATATCATTGTCATGATGAGTAATGGTGATTTTGGGGGATTGCGACACAGGCTGGTCAATGCCTTGGCGAAACGGGAGGAGTTGTCTTCATGAAGACCTTTGCACTTGCCATGACGGGTGCCTCAGGAGCAATCTATGGTATTCGACTAATGGAACAGATACTGAATGCCGGTCATAGGCTCTATCTGATGATATCCGAGCCGGGCAGGATGGTGGTTTCCATGGAGACGGACCTGAAGCTTCCAGCGAGTAGCACTGCCATACAGTCCTATCTGACTGAATATTTTTCGGCCCGGGATGGTCAGCTTCAGGTCTTTGGCAAATCACAGTGGACCGCACCGATTGCAAGCGGAAGTAACGTTCCGGATGCAATGGTGATCTGTCCCTGTACCAGTGGGACATTGGCGGCGATAGCCACCGGCGCCAGTCGGACCCTGCTTGAACGCGCTGGGGATGTGATGATCAAGGAGCAACGGAAACTGATTCTGGTGCCCAGAGAGATGCCTTTTTCAGGCATTCATCTAGAACATATGCTGCGTCTAAGTCGTCTCGGTGTGATGATTATGCCGGCTTGCCCCGGTTTCTATCAAAACCCTGAATCCGTGATGGATCTGGTTGATTTTGTGGTGGCCAGAGTGCTGGATCAGCTGGGAGTAGATCAGTCGCTGCTGCCGAGATGGGGTATGGAGGATCTTGACGACAGGGATTGAAACCCTCGGGTCTGTATGCGCATACACCAGTCAGGCAGGCGATGCGCATATATATCGGGGTGGTTTACTTGATTTTTGCCTCTTTGTAGAGCACGTGTTTGCGAACCACCGGATCATATTTCATGATCTCCATTTTTTCGGGCATGTTGCGCTTGTTTTTGGTGGTGGTGTAGTAATGGCCAGTGTTGGCACTTGAAACGAGCTTGATCTTGTCTCTCATAGTATCCTCGTGGGTTTAGATGCTCTCGCCGCGCTTGCGCATATCGGCAAGAACCTGGTCAATACCAAGTTTGTCAATGATGCGGATCCCCTTCTGGCTGATTTTCAGCTTGACCCAGCGTTTCTCGCTTTCAACCCAGAACCTTTTGGTTTGAAGGTTGGGCAGGAAACGACGTTTGGTTTTGTTATTGGCATGAGATACATTGTTGCCAATCGCCGGACGCTTGCCGGTCACCTGACAGACTCTGGACATGAGATGACTCCAAATTCCTTGCTTGAGATAAAACGGTGATTTATACCAAATATTCCCCTTGTATGCAATCTCTTTTGAGTAATGATCTGAATTCAGGGTCACGGTCCAGTTCTAGGGCAACAACATTCGCGGCAGGTTCTGGCATGACCGGTCAATGGAACATGTTGTGCAAGCGATTCAGCCTGTATTCAGGTGTAATGGTGTCTGATATGTCTAAAAATGTTAAACAATTTTCGGAGAAACGGGTATTTGGCGCTATAATCGTCTCGGCCCTGTTTTCTCCAAAAGGTCTTTCCTGTTACTAGGGAAATTGGGTATTGCCCCTTTTTGCTACTGGGGCAATATGATATGGTAAACGGCATCGTACAGCACAGCTGCAGTCCGTCTCGCCGATTGTTGATGATCCGTGTTGAGGATGGTGCGCGTTGCGACTCTATCCTGACTTTGTCAGGATAGATTGCGTAAAAGATGCCCGTAAAAATGGAGTTCGATTAAGGAGACTAGCGATGTCGAAATATTTCAAACTATTGTGTACTGCTATAGGTGTAATGGGGTTGGTGGCCCTGTATGAACCCGCTGCCCTGGCGGATGAGGCCCTGACCGGAGCGCAGATTGTTCAGAAGTGTGGTTACAAGAACCCCGGAAATGACGCCAGGACGACCCTGACCATCACCCTGACAGACAGTGATGGAAACGTAAAAAAGAACGTCTACAAGCGATTCTGGAAAGACTATCAGGGCAAAGGTGGCGTATTGGACAAGATGTTGCTCTACACCCAGTATCCGCCTGACAATGAAGGGACTGCCTTCATGCGTTGGTCTTATGTTCGTGAGGCCGGCAAGAATGCTGATCAGTGGCTTTATCTTCCGGTACTCAGAAAGATCCGTCGGGTTTCAGTCCGTGATCCTGGTGACAGCTTTCTTGGAACTGACCTGACCTATGCCGACATCAGTCCCAGGGGGTTGGATGAAGATGCCCACCGGATTCTGCGTGTTGACAAGATTGACAACAAGGAGTTCTACGTGGTTGAAAGTACCCCCAAGGAGCAGACCCCGCTGTATTCCAAGCGCGTGACCTGGTACACAAAATCTGCTGACTGGAACGATTGTGTCACTGACCGGATAGATTATTACAGCAAGCAGGGTGGTTTGCTGAAGCGTCAACACATCACCTGGCAGAAAGTCAAGGATGCCTGGTTGTGGAAAAAGGTGGTGGTTGAGAATCTGAATACCCGCCATTCTTCTGTGTTTGAGGTCTCGGATGCCGAAGTCAACGTGGGACTCAATGATCGTATCTTTACGGAACGTCAAATGAAGCGTGGATTACCTCGGTAAGTCTCGAGATCATGCATACAAGAAAGGGCAGACTCATATCTGCCCTTTTTTTTGCCTGCGGGGTTGAAGATATTTGTCACATGGAAGAAAATCCTGTATGTTATACAAATGTTAAACATTGCATAACAAAACGGAGGATTCTGGAATGAATGATTTTTCAAACGGGATGCGCGACCTGGCGAGGAAACATGCCGAGGCCATGCGTGAAAAGGCGCAGGAACGCGCCAGAAAAAGAAAAGAAGAATACCTGGGAGCAAGGGTATCCAGAGAACTGCGGGACCGGGTATTCCGTTGCGCAGAGCAGCAGAATATTCCCGTTTCCCTCCTGCTGAGGCAAGTGCTTGAGCAGGCCTTCCCGTCCGATGAAAAGGATGCCAGGGCTACCTTTCAGGGCGTGTCGTCACCTTCTCAGCCTGGTATGAATGATGCAGAAATCCTAGCCTGGAATGAGGTCAGGTTGGGTCGATCCGTGTCCTGTCAATCCTGTAAAACAAGGCTTGAAAAAGGGAGTGTTGCCATGATGGGTTTGTCAGACCACACATCGGATCAGCCTATTCTTTGTGAGGTCTGCTTCAAGAATCTTTGAGGCAAGGCCTTTCCCGTCGGTAAAAGGCCATTATAATAGGGCGGGGCGACCGGATGGTGGAATCGGCGCCACTATTGAATTCGGTCAGGTCAGGAAAAATCTCGTTCATGACGCAGCTCTCATTTTACGGGCGACAGTTCGGTCGTCCGGGAATCTCTCGTTTAATTGCTCAGGTCGTTGCATTGGCGGGAAGTGTGCTTTTTTCTCACCTTCTTCTGGCAGCGGATGGC
>RFGN01000492.1 GCA_003696645.1 Gammaproteobacteria bacterium
ATTGATATTGTCAGGTGCACCCTGCAGCACCTCGACCGACTTGTCCTTGTGCATCACCGCCACACGGTCATCACCCAGGGTCTTCAGCCACACAGGTTGCTCCCCCTGATCCGCCGTTCCTTTGAAAGAAGGTAGCCTGTGGACGACAAAACGTCCGTCTCTCTCAACGATTCTGGCGATCACGCCCTGTCTCGTATCACCTGAATAACAGGTAAATGACCAGTCATTTCCTGACATCTGTACTACCTCCAAGTTTTGAAAATGAAAACTTAATGAATTGTATGCGGTATATCCAGTGAAAAAGGGGCAATTTCAACCATAAAAGGCCTGCCTTGCGCATCGATCATCCGATAACTGCCGTGCATGGTACCAAAATTGCTCTCCAAAGGACAAAATGAAGTATATTCATAGCTCAAACCCGGAAGAATTACCGGCTGTTCTCCCACAACCCCGTCTCCGTGGACCTCCTGAGTAGATCCATTGGCGTCCGTAATGATCCAGTGACGACTGAGCAGTTGTATCTTGTCACGGCGATGGTTGGTAATACATATTGTATAGGCAAACATCCAGCGGCTGGCCACAGGTATCGAGTGCTCGGGTAGATAGCGGGACTGTACCTCCACCAGCACCTTATCCGTCGTTTTCCGTGATTGGCCCATAACCATATATCCTCAGGCTCTAGAATCTTGGAATATCCGGGAAGGGCAGATTGCCGGCATGGACATGCATGGCACCAAATTCGGCACACCGGTGCAGGCTGGGAACAGCCTTCCCGGGATTGAGCAACCCTTGTGGGTCGAATGCCTCCTTGAGCGCATGAAACTGACACAGCTCATCCTGGTTGAACTGTAGACACATCTGATCAAGTTTTTCCACACCAACGCCATGTTCACCTGTAATTGAACCGCCGACTCCCAGACATAATTCAAGAATCCTGCCGCCCATCTCCTCCGTCTTTTGCAACTCTCCGGGTATGTTGGCATCATAGAGGATCAATGGATGCAGGTTTCCATCTCCCGCATGAAATACATTCGCAACACGTAAACCATACTCATCCGACAGGCACTGTATACCTTCCAGTACCTCAGGAAGTGCATGACGTGGAATAGTGCCATCCATGCAATAGTAGTCAGGCGAAATGCGCCCAACAGCCGGGAAAGCGGCCTTGCGACCCGCCCAGAGTCGTGCACGATCCACCTCGTCTTCTGCGAGCCTGATACTCCTGGCATTCGAGGATTCTAGGCAGCTTCCAACAACCTTCACATATTCATCCACCTCCCTACCTTCGCCATCGATTTCGCATAGGAGCAACGCCGCCGCATCACGCGGATAACCCGCTGCTGCATAATCTTCAGACGCCCTGATCGAGGCGTTGTCCATCAATTCCAGGCCTGCCGGAATGACACCACTCGCAACAATATCTGCCACAGCCTGACCAGCCGAGACTACAGAATCAAAGGCAGCCATCACTACAACCACCCTTTCCGGCATGGGCAACAATTGGACGGTCACTTCGGTCACAAACGCCAATAGCCCTTCGGAACCATGCATCAAGGCAAGGAGATCATATCCATACCCATCCAGAGAAGTATCATCGAGAACAAGTTCTTCTCCATCCGAAAGCATAATCCGGAGGCCAATGACGTTATGAATGGTTAATCCGTATTTCAGGCAATGTACACCACCCGAATTCTCGGCCACATTGCCACCTATCGAACAGGCGATCTGTGAAGAAGGATCCGGGGCATAAAAAAGATTGAATGGTCTGGCGGCCTCGGAAATCGCCAGGTTCCTCACACCAGGCTGTACCCGGGCAATTCTCTGATGGGGATTGATCTCAATGATACGATTGAAACGTGCCAGGCTGATCAATATTGATCCCGCCTGGGGCAGTGCTCCACCAGACAATCCTGTCCCCGCTCCACGAGGCACCATCGATACTTCATATTCATGGCATAGTCTGACAATCCGGCTCAGTTGTTCTGCTTCATGTGGCACTGCCACAATATCCGGAATCTGACGATAGGCCGACAGGCCATCACACTCATAGACACGACAGGCTTCTTCACCTACAAGAACCGTATCTTCGGGCAGACTGGCCTGTAGCCTGTGGAGGAATTCAGGATTCATTGCCAAAACCGCTCACTCAAGCTCCGGAAGTAGCAGACGCACCCCTGCACCACCAAGTTCTGGGCTATCGAAAATTTCTATCCTCCCACGCAAGGCCTCGACAATATCCTGCACGACGGCCAGCCCGATGCCTTGACCGGGAACTTCCTTGAACTGTTTTACTCCTCGTTGCATCACATCACGTTTCTGGCCATCATCGATTCCTGGCCCGTCATCCTCAACCTTGATCATCAGGCAACTCCGGGGATCATCATCTCCCATCTTATGGCGTACAATCTCAACTCTGACACGGCTTTTACACCATTTGCAGGCATTGTCGATGATATTTCCCAACAATTCATATAAATCACCCTCATCGCCATAAAACAGCACATCATGATCATATCGGGTTTCAAACCGGATTCTCTTGTCTGCATAGACCTTCGTCAATCCCTGTATCACCTTGCTGCAGACAGAATCAATTTCAATGGGCCGGGAAAGGGGCATATGACCGGCTGTTGCAGCTCTGCGAAGTTGATGATCAATAATATCACGCATGCGTTTTCCCTGTTGCCGCAATATCTTTCTGAGACCTGCCTCGTCACAATCCCCCTCTTCCGAAGACTGAATGATGGCCAGGGGGGTTTTCAAACTGTGTGCCAGGTCATCCAATGCGTTTCGATGGCGATGAAGATGTTCGGCCTGGGTTTCAAGAAGCGCATTAATATTCTGCGTCAATGTTGAAAGCTCCCTGGGATATTCCCCCTGAATGCAGCTCTGTTGCCCGGACTTGATCAAATCCAGCTCCCTGGCCAGCCCGTGAAGCGGATTCAACCCCCACTTCAATACTGAACGCTGCAAGACCAGAAGCAAGATACCAATTGCAGCAAGTCCACCCCACAATATCTGCCTGAAACGCATAAGTTCCCGACGAAATGTTTTCATGTCCTGAGACACTGAAAAGGTATACTGCGTTACCTTTGGCCGCTGATTGTCCCATTGCACACCCAGGGCGACTGACATCAATACACGACCCTCTTTGGTTCTCAAGGACCTGAATTGCATGTGACCAGGAGACTGATCATGGATAAACAGAGCACGCTCGCCCCTGGCAGAAGGAGACATCCAGAAATCCTTGCCGTTGTTCTGAAAGAATGCGGCATAAACACCAGAATCCCTCTCGAAAAATCGAAGATCCTGAAGAGGATAGGATAGCTGAAAATGGCCCGGGGACACTTCTTCTGTTGCCGCAATCAACGCGATCACCTGCGCACTCAATCGCTCTTTCAGTTGTTCAAGGGTGCTGTGATAATAACTTCTGTCGATAACCGTGCCAGCAATACCAAAAAACAGCAACAGGAGCAGACTGGACGCCCATTGCATCCGGGTCTGAATGGAAACGGGTGCAGACATGATCTCAATCCGTCAAATCAGCACACATGGAACATGATTCTTATTCTGCGGCAATTCGATAGCCTCTGCCACGCAGTGTTTCAATTGGATTGAAGTTCCCGTCTGGATCCAGCTTTCTTCGCAACCTTCCGATGAATACCTCTATAACATTGCTGTCTCGCTCGAAATCCTGATCATAGATATGCTCCGTCAATTCTGATTTCGAGATCACCTTGCCTGCATGCAGCATGAGATATTCCAGCGCCTTGTATTCATATGCAGTCAATTCCACTACATTGTCATTGACCGTGACAGTCTGTGAATTCAGATCCAGCCTGATTGGACCACACTGCAATTTTGATGAAGACCAGCCTGATGCACGACGCAACAGCGCCTTGAGCCGGGCAACCAGCTCCTCAAGATGGAATGGCTTGACCATATAGTCGTCAGCACCTGCTTCCAGGCCCTCCACCTTTTCCTGCCAGGCACCTCGCGCTGTCAAAATAAGAACGGGAAATGCAATATTGGCGTTCCTGAGGTGTCGAATCATTTCGATTCCCGACAATTTGGGCAGACCGATATCCACAACGGCACAGTCAAACGGATATTCTTTCCCAAGGTACAAACCTTCTTCACCATCTCTTGCCAGTTCGGTCAGGTACCCTTCATGCTGGAGCCTGTGACTGATCTGTCTGGCGATCTGCGGCTCATCTTCTACAATCAAAATACGCATGATCGATCATGCTGTGATCAAACTATCCATCGGCCAATACAGGCTTTCGACCAATACTGACATAGTCCAGGCCTGCAGCTGTGACATGACTTGGGTCATAGATATTTCTGCCATCGAAAATGACCGGCACATTCAAACGATCACGTATCATTGAAAAATCCGGACTCCTGAATACCTTCCACTCTGTTACCACTACCAGGGCATCTGCCTGCATCAGGGCCTCGTCCGCACTCGAGCAAATTCGTAGATCATCTCGCTCTCCATAGATACGCCTTGCCTCATTACTGGCTTCCGGATCATAGGCGGAAACTCTTGCCCCCGCCTCCCAAAGCAATTCCATAATGACCCGGCTGGGAGCCTCGCGCATGTCGTCAGTCTCTGGCTTGAAACTGAGCCCCCAAAGTGCAATGGTTTTTCCCTCAAGGTCAGAATCGAAATAATCCCTAATCTTTTCAAACATGATACGCTTCTGCCTGTCATTGACACGTTCAACCGCCGTAAGGATATCAGCAGGCACACCTATCTCTTTGGCACTGAATTCCAGAGCCTTGACATCCTTGGGAAAGCAGGAACCTCCATAGCCACATCCCGGATAGATGAAGTGATACCCTATTCTTGGGTCTGACCCCATGCCAATCCTCACCTTCTCGATATCCGCTCCCATCCTTTCCGCAATATTGGAAAACTCGTTCATCAGACTGATCTTGGTTGCCAACATTGAATTGGAGGCATATTTGGTAAACTCGGATGAACGGATATCCATTACCACCATGCGATCATGATTACGGTTGAATGGTGCATACAGATTTCGCATCAGCGCTTCGGCCAGATCACTATCCACACCCACAACAATTCGGTCTGGCTTCATGAAATCATTGATTGCTGCACCCTCCTTCAAAAATTCCGGGTTAGAGGCTACATCAAAATCAACCTGTATTCCTCTGCTTTCAATCTCTTCCTCAATGGCTCGTCGAACCTTGTCTGATGTCCCGACAGGAACCGTGGACTTTGTCACCACCAGCCGGTAACTCGACACCCTTTCTCCGATCGATTTTGCCACTGCCAGAACATGCTTCAGATCAGCGGAACCATCCTCATCAGGAGGTGTCCCAACAGCAATGAACTGGAACTCGCCAAATGTGACTGCTTCATCAAAGTCACTGGAAAATCGTATCCGGTTGTTACGGATATTTTCTTCGAGAAGCTCTTCGATTCCTGGCTCGTAGATTGGAGAATGACCTTTTCTCAGAAGCGCGAGCTTATCCTCATCAATGTCGATGCACAGCACCTGATTACCCACCTCGGCAAGACAAACGCCAGTCACCAGACCAACATATCCCGTACCATAAATCGTAACTTTCATTCATATTCTCCCGTGAACTAAAAAATCAGGGTGCTCCCATACTGGAACGACTTTATCAGGTAATGCGGGAAACCCGCCCAACCTGACCCCATATTGGCTCGGCTCGTGAAAATCTGAACCCTGGGACGCCATAAAACCATAACTTGTACAGATATCGGCAAAATACATTACCTCCTGAACAGTCGATCTTCCGGTTGAAACCTCGATACCAATACCCCCATGGTCCTTGAACTCTGCCAGGAAATGACTCAATTTAGAGCGAGTCAAACCATAACGGGCAGGATGTGCCACCACTGCCAGACCACCTGCATTTCGTATCCATTCTATCGCCTCTTCAAGTGCACACCATGACCCCCTTACATAGGCCGATTTCCCTTTTTTCAGATAACGATCGAACGCCGTCCTGATATCCTTTGCAAACCCTTTCTTGACCAGATATCGGGCAAAATGGGTACGCGTCAGGTTTTCTGTCGCAACCCCGTTGGCCACATCTGCTGCAGTAATGTCGATGCCGGTTTTTTGAAGACCCGTGACCATCTTTTCAGCTCTATGTTTCCTTTGCCGACGCAACCCTGCTATACCATTGCAAAGCGCATTATCGTTGATCGACACCCCCAAACCGATAATGTGAACGGTCTTGTTTTCCCAGGTTGTTGAAATCTCAATGCCCGGGATCACCTTCACCCCATATTCGTACCCGGCAGAAATCGCTCGTTCTATTCCCTCTACGGTATCATGATCCGTCAATGCCAGAGTATTTACGCCTTCACGCGCTGCTTCATAAACAAGCTTTTCTGGATCAAACACTCCATCCGAAAAATGACTATGGCAATGCAGGTCATACGTCATGACCGTTCGATCCATTTGTCACGCATTCTCAACATGGAAGCCTCTTTGGTATACCTGCATAGATCATCAATCGGCACCCATGCAAGGGAGTGCGATTCCTCGCTTATCACAAATTTCTCATTCCCAGCGGTTCTCAATACAAACCTGACATCATAATGAAGATGTTCGGGTTCTTTCCCATTGGCTGGAATGGCATGTATATCAAGATCAAAAATTTCGGGAGAATCAATGCACAGGTCATCGATTCCAGATTCCTCCATCCCTTCTCGTTTCGCGACCTCGATGATTTCGGACTGACCATCCGCATGTCCGCCCAGCTGAAGCCATCTATTCAGTTTGCGATGATGTGTCAGCAGTACATGCGTTCCTGTCTGATTCACAACCCATGCCGAACCGGTAATATGCCCGGAAAGCTGGGTTCTTTCGAAGCAGTCCTCATGAGATTCAATAAAGGCCACCATTGTGTCTGCAACCGAAGTTTCCAGTGGATATTTCTTCTTGTATTGTTGAATCAGTTTCAGCAACCCGGCTCTGTGCATATCATCACCTTACATGGGAACAACATCATATTGTTCCTGTTGATAGAATGTTTCTGTTCTGAACCGGATTGAACAATCAATGAATGCCTCCAGTTCGGCAATGCTGTCGGAATCCTCTCCCGTCATTCTTTCCACAACGGATTGCGAGGCCATCACAAGATAACGGCTGGCCTCAAACTGTCGCGAGATTCGAACGATCTCGCGGCAGATATCATTGCATATCGTTTCCACTGTTCTTACGACCCCCCTCCCCTCGCAGGTTGGGCAAACCTGACACAGGACATGTCCCAGGCTTTCACGGGTACGCTTTCGAGTCATCTCGACCAGACCCAGTGCAGACACATCACAAACGCTGGTCCTGGCACGGTCCTTGTCCAATTCACGCTGCAAAACATGCAAAACCTGACGCCGATGCTCCTCTTCAAGCATATCGATAAAATCGATTATAATGATTCCTCCCAGATTTCTGAGTCTGAGCTGATGAGCAATGGTCTGGGCCGCCTCAAGATTTGTCTTGAATGTGGTCTCTTCCTGGTTATAGGTCCCGACAAATCCTCCTGTATTGACATCAATGGTTGTCATTGCCTCTGTCTGATCTATGACAATATACCCACCTGACTTGAGCATCACCTTTCTGCCCAGTGCACGCTTGATCTCGTCTTCTACAGAATAGATATCAAAGATGGGACGATCTCCGGTATAGTGTTCTAC
>RFGN01000493.1 GCA_003696645.1 Gammaproteobacteria bacterium
ATGGAACGTCTGAACAAGTCATGAAAAACACCGATCCCATTCGAAGATGCTGATGCTTTTCACCATAAACTCGTTTGCTGAGCGGTATTTTGCTTGTTCTGGCCAAAATTCTGCCAGTATTCCGCGCCAGCCTGACCAATCAGGCGCACTGACCCTATGTCATGCCTCTCAACTTTCGTCGGGCAAGGTACAGATTGGCCAATCGGCTATTGGGTATCAGCAAGCGGGGTGACGCTTACCTGCGCAGCCTGCTGATCCATGGCGCCAGGGCGGTGATCCACCACATTCGGCGCCGCCTGAAGGCGGGAAGGCCCGGAGGCAACCCTTGGGTGGAACAGCTGCTACAGCGCTGTCATGTCAATGAGGCGGCGGTCGCGCTGGCCAACAAAATGGCTAGAACCGCCTGGGTTTTGCTGGCCAGAAACGAAACATATTGTCCGGCACATCCTGTTTAAGCGGATGCGCCAGTACAAACAACCGATTAACGAGTAACGGAGGTCACTCAACGATTGCACAAGTGAGACATGGGAAAACAGGTCGAACCACGGCGGGTCAAACCCGAGGAAGCTCTTGAGGATCAAACCTCGCTAATCAGATAGGGCCCTGTCGGCGTATACCATAGAGGCCAGGAGCATAATCTCCATCAACAGGCTGGATTTAAGACTGCAATCGATCCTTTTTACCAATCCTCACTTGGCATACGGGCGGTGTCCATGTAAGAGTTTCCTTATTTATTAAAGCCCTACAATAATGTAGTTAGGTGAGAGGAAATTGCTAACTGGCACGCACTGTCAACAGTTAGCCAGATGGTTCGGGCGTTCTTGTTTGTACACGACGACCAGTAAGATGGCGCAGCAGACTTTCGGCAAGGAACGCTGTAAGAAGGCTCCCACAGACCAGCCACAATATATGGGGTGAGTTTTGCATAGCATAGATGGAGGAGAAACATATAGCACCTAATGTCAAAACAATGGCAAGAATGATCATGACGAATGGCGTGCCAGTCTCGTGACGCAATTTCAGGTGACCGACATGTACCATAAGATGGACAATCAGAATGCTGATTGAACCCACTGAGGCTATTTCAGCCAGATCAAAAGCATGACTGAGCAGAATGATCAATATAGCACTGATAATCAGTCCCTCACGAGATTTTCCGAACGGCTTGCCAAACACTGATGGCAATTCACCCTCTTTTGCCAACTGGTAAGTAACATTCGTTACCGCGTACAGATTCGCGTTAATGGACGAGGCCGTAGATATTAATGCCGCAACGGCAATTATGCTGAAGCCAACCGTTCCAAATACTGGTTTTGCTGCCTCTGCCAAGGCATAGTCCTTGGCGATAACGACTTGTTGTGAATCGAGATTGCCGAATACAGCGAAGGACACTGCAATGTATATAATTAGCACACTACCAATAGCCAAAAACATTGCGCGCGGTAATGTCCTAGATGGATCAGGCATATCTTCAACTGCGTTGGTAATCACTCGAAACCCTTCGAAGGCAAAAAATGTGATGGCTAGACTGTAGAGAACCTGTGTGGTTTCTGGGTAATGGCTAGATGACAATAAAGCGGGATCAGAAACAGTCAAACCAGCCACGGCAAAACCGACAAGAATGAGTAATTTAAGACCAACAACAAATTTTTCCAGGCGCGCGACTTTTTTCGCGCCCTCAAGATTGAGCAACACAAACCCAATAATGACCAAATCGGCCAAACTATTGACCCAACGCTCACTATCCACAGCCAACAATTTCGTTGCATAACTTCCAAAGGTCTTGGCTACCAAAGCCAAAGCTACCAATGCAGAAATATAGAGCAAGATGCTGAGCGTACCAGAAAGCAGCCCTTCGCCGTAGGATTGGACAAGATATTCAACAATACCACCTGCTGCAGGGTAACGTACTCCCAGCCGTGCCAGAGAATAGCCGCTAACCAGTGCGATAAAACCACCTATTATGAAAGACATCCAGACAGCATTACCAGCAATAGCGCCGGCTTCACCTATCAGAGCAAAGATGCCTGCTCCAATCATCGACCCTACTCCAAGCGCTGCTGCGGCAGTGACAGTCATGGGTTTATTAGTTGTGTTATTTCTCATCTATACTATCTTCAAATGCTGCAAATCTTTAGAGGGAGATCATTTGGTCTGGCATTTCTATCATCTGTCTACAGAGAGTTGGATCTGTGTATGTTTCATTAACAAACCGAACTGTTTTCTGTCGGCTAATCATGACTTATGACCATCAGAAAGCTATTCATTCATTAGAGAATGATATTCTCTTAAACCAACTCGTATCTATCGTGATCAGTTCATTGAATATGCTCTATTCAGTATGATCTCAGGAAGATAGCTTTCGATCAAAGATAACAATGTCATCCATCTTCCATCCCTTCTTGTCGACCAGTGGTTTAAATGCCCAGCGATAGATCAAACGTACACGTACCCGGCCATGACTGGAGGCCGATTTTGCAAAATGGAACTCGCGGTGCGCTGTCTGACGGGGATAGATCCGGGTGTCAAACAGGACATGATCTGCATTGAACCCTCCTGTTGGAGTCTTACCCGTCTTGGTGGCAAATGGCCGGGCAAACATCGCGCCCACATGACCACCAAAATCACGCGGCGTCTTGCCCATGCCGGCCAGTGGCGGCAATAATTCCTTTTTGCTGCCGACGTGAGCCAGTGGCTTGCCATTATCATCCAGAGCATCCACCACCAGCAGGACATTCCTCAGGGTCGCCGCACCCGGAAAGGTATGACCAGCACCGGAATTGGTGACATCTACCTTGACAACCAGCCCATTTGCATCATTGGATGTCTCGATCTTCATTGTTGCAGCCTTCTTGACCATATCGGCATCATGTCCACCATGAAAGAAGTGCCGATGGATCTGACTGGCGGGACGGACCGGGCCACCAATGGCGATACGTCTGTCCTTGCCGCCAACTGGCATGTGACACTGCTGACAGGTCTGTTTGACCACGCCCTTGTCATAGGCCTGTTTCCATACATGATAGGTATCCAGAGAGAGTAGATGTTCCTGGTTGTTATGACAGGCGGCACAGAACTCGGAGCGCGTATGGATAGGCGAAAATTTGGTGCCATGAAACGGACTTTTGGCATCTTTCAACGGCCCACGCTTCACATTGCCTCGGGCACGCGTCACCATCTTCCACAGACGGGTGTCATAGCGCTTTGAATCCGGGTCATAGATCACCTTCACATCCTTGATGGTATGACAATAATCACAGGAGATTCCCTTGGACCCCCTCTTGATGGCCTCCTCCAGCGACAGTTCATGTCCGGCATCGAGTACTACATCCGGGGTATGACAACTGGCACAATCACTGGGGCCATTTGGTTTGAAGGCGCGAAACCCAATGCCGTCCGGTTCGCCCTTGGCATTCACCGCCGCATAGAACTGGCGAAATACCTTGTCGTACGGCGTCTTCCCCATCATGGATGACTGGTAATCCCTGAGCTTCTCCTGATGGCAAGTACCACAGGTCTTGTTGTCTGCGTACTGGTAATGGGGGTCATCGGTTTCTGCTGATGGCATCTGCGCCACGGCCTGATGAATATCCACCATGTTCAATGCAAGCCCTGCCCAGATCATTCCGATACTGGTCATGATCCATTTTTTCATTTCAACTTTCCTCCGTCTGTTCCTGCAGCCACGCCTGGACCTGTGCCCTGGAAGGCAATCCTCCTGCATGCACAAGCTTGTCATCCACCAGGACACCCGGGGTAGACATGACGCCAGCGGCTGCGATCCGGGCCATATCCTCAACCTTCTCCAGTTCAATGGTTATATTCAGTTCATCCGCCACATTCTGGATCATCTCCGCAGTGGTTTGACAACGGCTACACCCTGTACCCAATACCTTGATATGTTTCATAATACACCTCGATTAGTAGTAACAAATAGACTCATAAAACCGCATTGAATATCATGCTGACAAATAGAATTCCGGCAAAAATTGTCCCGACAAACACGGCAATCAGAGGCAGTTTCAATACCTTGCGCAATATAACCATCTCAGGGAAAGAGAGCGCAATCACACTCATCATGAAGGCCAGCACGGTTCCGAGTGCGGCACCCTTGGCCAGCAATGCTTCCACAACCGGAATGATGCCCGCGGCATTGGAATACATCGGCACACCCATAATAATCGCTGCAGGAACTGACCACCACGACGCATCCTTGCCCATCAGCGAAATCATAAATTCCTGCGGGACATAGCCGTGAATACCTGCCCCAATGGCGACCCCAATCACGATATACACCCAGACCCGACCCACGATATCCTTCACTGCCTGCAGGCCTGCCTGCAAACGGTCGGCCATGGACAATCTTGCAGACTGAAAATGCGGATCAACCCGTGCCATATCACGCACCCAGTCTTCCAGATACCGTTCCATGCTGAACCGGCCAATTATCCATCCAGCTACAATGGCAACCGACAGGCCAAGCGTCAGATACAACAGTGCTATTTTCCAACCCACCAGGGCGAACAACAGGGTCAACGCGATTTCATTGATCATGGGGGCGGCAATCAAAAAGGAAAAGGTCACACCAAGCGGCACACCCGCCTGAACAAAGCCGATAAACAGTGGCACTGCCGAGCATGAACAAAATGGGGTCACAATACCGAGTGAAGCGGCCATGATATTACCGAGCCCTTCATGCCTGCCGGCCAGCATGGCGCGGGTGCGTTCCGGCGTGAACCATGAGTTGATCATGCCCATGACCATCACAACCGCCACAAGCAGCATCAATACCTTGGGGGCCTCATAGATAAAAAAACGCAGTGTCTCGACCAGGTGAGTGCCTTGACCCAAAGGCCATAGCGAGACAAGCGCTGCAGAAAATTCGTGCAGATGAGTATAGATCAATACCCAGATCAGCGATACCGCCAACAGAAAAGGTATCGGATAGGATGCGGGAAATACCCTTGCCTCCCCTGTTCCGATGTTTTGTCTATCCTGTTCTGCCGAATTATCCATGTCCTGCCTCGTATCTGTTCTGCTTCACTCATGAAGACGAACCAACAGGCAAAAAGACGCAGGGAGTTGCAGAATTTTTTCAAAATTTACACCCACGGCGGTCATGCCTATGGGAATGATTACTGGTCTCCAGATCAGCTCAAGAACCGATAAAGGAAAATATTATCTCACTGGAGTTACCTTGGCGTTCTGGAGACAAAACAACAGACATTGCCTGCACTATCCCTGCGCACCTGGCAGTTTTTTTCCAGGGTCTGACGCAGCCTTCGGCGCGCCCGCTGGATGCGCGACTTGGCGGCAGACAGACTGATCCCTTGGGTATCGGCATAATGCTGTTGCGGCATCCCGTTCAGATCACACTGTGTAATCACCTCACGATCTTCTGCAGACAGTTCCGACAACACACGCGGCAGACAGCCAGATAGTTCACCGATGACGTTTTCTTCCGGCTCTTTATCAGGCAGTTCATTCGGCAATTCTGCGTGTTCATGTTGCATCCGATAGCGATCGATTAACGCATTGCGGGCCACCTGGAATAACCAGGCACGTGCATTATCTATGGAGCAAAATCGCTTACCTTGCAGCATTGCCTTTTCAAATACATCTTGCAGCAGGTCCTCTGCATCATCCGCATTGCGTGCGTGTGCATACAACCAACGACGCAATGCTGCTTCATGCTGGTGCCAGGCACGGATCAGACATTTCATTCAGGTCCCTCGTTAACAAGCGTTTTTTCGTCCTTGAGATCAGTCTGGCTGGAAATCATACAACAATTCAACAGCTGCCTACCTCTGTCCCTTTAAAAACCGTTCCAACCAGGTGTGGGTATATATCTTAATCGTTACAAACCGCTGTCTGACGCAGAAGGTACGTGCGAAAGTTGAACACGTTTTGGCATTATGAAGCGGGTATTCGGATTTACCAAGGTCCGTTATCGCGGCCTTACCAAAAATGCCCACGCCTTGTTTGTTCTCAGTGCATTGACCAATCTGTACCTTGCCCGACGAAAGTTGAGATGCATGACATAGAGTCATACGCCTGATGGGTCAGGCTGGCGCGGAATACTGGCAGAATTTTGGCCAGAACAAGCAAAATACTGCCTAGCAAACGAGTTTATGGTGAAAAGCACCAGCATCTTCAAATGGGATCGGTGTTTTTCATGACTTATTCAGACGTTCCCTAAGTAAAATGCCCATGAATACCGGTTTTAGCCGGTCTGTGCTACGCTGATGTTTCAAGGGTTAGGCAAGAGGTTACGGTGTCAAAAAACTATATCCGCTGGTTTGAGGAATTGGGGATTGAAGACGTCCCGCTGGTCGGCGGCAAGAATGCCTCACTCGGGGAGATGTATCGGGAACTGAGTCCCCTTGGCGTCAAGGTCCCCAATGGTTTTGCCATTACCGCAGAGGCCTATCGGGATACACTCGGTGAGGCAGATGCCTGGAAGGTATTGAAATCCTCGCTGGAGGGTCTGGATGCCGAAAACGTAAAGGATCTTGCCAGTCGCGGTTCCAAGGCCAGAGCCATCATCTATGCTGCCCCCTTTCCCGACACCCTTCAGAGACAGATTCTGGATGCCTATTCGCGTCTTAAATCCGAATATGGCGAAGATTTGAGTGTCGCGGTTCGCTCATCAGCGACAGCCGAGGACCTGCCGAATGCCAGTTTTGCCGGGCAGCAGGAAACCTATCTCAATATCAGCGATGAAGCGCAGTTGCTTGAGACTTGCCGACGGTGCTTTGCCTCCCTTTTCACAGATCGTGCCATTCACTATCGGATAGATCAGGGTTTCGATCATTTCAAGGTCGCCCTGTCCATTGGCATCATGAAGATGGTGCGTTCCGACCTGGCAGCCAGTGGCGTGATGTTTTCACTGGATACCGAGACCGGATTCCGTGATGTCGTGTTTATTACCGGTGCCTATGGTCTGGGTGAAAATGTGGTTCAGGGTACGGTAGAGCCAGATGAGTTTCATGTACACAAACCGACGTATGAACAGGGTTTTCGGTCGGTATTGCGCCGACGTCTCGGCAGCAAGAAGATCAAGATGGTCTATGCGCAGGGTGGTGGACGTGAGACAACACGCAATATCCCGGTTTCCAACGATGATCGTCGTCGTTTTTGTATCACGGACGAGGAGGTTCTTTGTCTGGCGGATTACGCGATCAAGGTAGAACAGCATTACAGTCATCGAGCAGGTCATGCCCTGCCGATGGATATGGAATGGGCCAAAGATGGAATCGATGGCAACTTGTATCTTGTCCAGGCGCGTCCGGAAACGGTGGAATCACAAAAACGGGTCAATGTCCTGAAACAGTATCACCTGAGGGAGGCTGGCGAGGTATTAACCTGCGGGTATGCTGTTGGTACCCGGATTGCCAGTGGCAGGGTACGTTTCATACAGGATGTCAGCCATCTGCATGAGTTTATTCCCGGAGAGGTATTGGTAGCCGATATCACCACTCCGGACTGGGAGCCGGTCATGAAGACTGCGGCGGCCATTGTGACAAATCGTGGCGGACGCACCTGCCATGCCGCGATTGTTGCCCGTGAACTGGGAATACCGGCCGTGGTCGGTTGCAATGACGCGACGCAACGACTTCAAAATGGCGAAAAGGTCACGATTTGCTGTGCCGAGGGGCAGGTCGGCCGCGTATACCGCGGTGAGCTGGACTTTGAGATAATTGAGACCGATCTCACTGCCCTGCCCCGACCACGAACAAAAATCATGGTCAATCTAGGTAATCCGGATCTGGCCTTTGCCACCGCCATGCTGCCCAATGACGGTGTGGGGCTGGCACGTCTGGAATTCATCATCAATGATACGATCAAGGCGCACCCCATGGCATTGCTCTATCCACAAAGGATCGGGGACCGGCAAACACGTTCAGCGGTTGAAGCCCTCATAGGCGATCATGCCAACGGTCGCGATTATTTTGTCCAGAATCTCTCCGAGGCCGTGGGAACCATTGCCGCTGCCTTCTGGCCCCGGCCTGTAGTGGTGCGTTTTTCGGATTTCAAGACCAATGAATATGCTGCCCTGCTCGGCGGTGCCGACTTTGAACCCAAGGAAGCCAACCCCATGATCGGTTTTCGAGGGGCAGCCCGATACATTCACCCTGCCTACGCCGAGGGGTTTGCTCTGGAGTGTGCTGCAATCAAGCGAGTACGAGAAGAGATGGGACTGACCAATGTCCGCATCATGATTCCCTTCTGTCGCCGTGTTGAGGAAGGAGAGAAGATACTTGAAACCCTTGCCGATCATGGTCTCGCGAGAGGTGAAAACCACCTGGAGATTTACGTGATGTGCGAAATTCCAAACAATATCATGCTAATAGATGAATTTTCAAGATTGTTTGACGGATTCTCCATCGGCTCCAATGATCTCACTCAGCTTACCCTTGGGGTGGATCGTGATTCAGAAATCATCTCCGCTGACTTCGATGAACGCGACGAGGGTGTCAAGACCATGATTCGCCTGGCAGTGGAAGGGGCGCATCGAAATCGTCACCATATTGGACTATGCGGTCAGGCCCCCTCGGATTACCCGGAGATGGTCGAGTTTCTGGTCAGGCTTGGAATCGACTCGATCAGTTTGAATCCAGATACTGTTCTCAGTACTACTCTCAAGATTATCGAGGTTGAAAGGCTTGTGGCGTGAATCCCTCAATGTGACAAGATATTGATTCAAAAGCAAACATTTTGCCGCTTAAGGCATGACATATATAATGTAGCCTATCTTCTCCAGGATGTAGTCAATCTCTCCAAGGCTTTCTGATTGATGAGGTTCAGTCTGGAAACATGAATTGACAATTTGATTTTGCACACTGCCCATAATCGATGATCGCCGTTATCATCACGTTGCTTCTGGCCATGTTACTTGATATTGGCCTTCTGCCTTCATTGTCTGCCTATCTCCCTGAATGGACACTACTGGTAACGATTTACTGGGTTCTGTATCTTCCTCTGAGAATCAATATCGGTCTGGCCTGGAGCATTGGGCTATGCATGGATATCCTGCATGATACTTCAATGGGTGTGTACGCATTGTGTTATCTCGTCTCGGCCATGATCATCTATCTGTTTCACCAACGTGTTCGTTATTACCCGTTGTGGCAGCAATGCCTGGTAATCTTTTCCATTTCCATGCTCGTACAATTGATTGCCCTGTGGTTCCGAACCGAGGCGCCTTTGGCTTCGGGAGTCCTTTCCTATTTCATCATGCCGGTTTCAAATGCCTTTCTATGGCCTTTGGTAGCAGAACTCCTGTTGAGAACCCGTCAACGTTTTCAGATCTGAAACCTGTGGAAACAATTCATATAAAAATGGTCTGACAAGGCGTGGATTCTTCTCAGAAAATTCAGGATTACCTGCGCGAAAACAGACTGTTTCAGGACCGCCTGATCTGGTCATTGGTCTTTGTGTTGCTGAGCATGTTGATTGTGGTAGGACGACTCTTCTTTCTACAGGTCTTCGATTTCCAGCATTTCGATTCCCTTTCAGAAAACAACCGCATATCGATCAAGCCACTTCCACCAAAGCGCGGGTTGATCTTTGATCGTAATGGGGTTCTTCTGGCCGAAAATATACCGAGTTTTACCCTTGAACTCACCCCTGAAAACATCCCGGATCTGAATAAGACGCTAGTGCGACTCAAGGACATATTTTCCTTTAATGATGAGAAGTTGAAGGAGATTCATAAAACTTTACGTAAGCATCGCAAGTTCGAGAATATCCCTGTCCTTTTCAAGCTGAGTCCTGAACAGATTGCCCGGTTTTCAGTACAGCAACATCTGTTCCCCGGCGTTCAGATCAGTCCGATTCTGATTCGCTCCTATCCCCAGAAGGAACAGATGGCCCATGTTCTGGGATATGTTGGTCGCTTGAGCAGCGAGGATCTCATGAGAGTGGATGCCAGCAATTACAAGGGAACCTACTATATCGGTAAATCCGGATTGGAAAAAACCTTTGAAACACTCTTGCATGGGACTGTCGGTATTGAAAAAAGCGAGACCAATGTCGCAGGACGCCCGGTTCGACTGCTGGAGAAGATTCGCGCCACCCCAGGGAAGAACCTCTATACGACTATTGATATGGATGTGCAACAGGTTGCAAGAGAAGCCCTTGGCGATCAGAGTGGTGCGGTGGTGGCAATACAACCGGATACTGGTGCAGTGATTGCAATGGTCAGTCAGCCGAGCTATGATCCGAACCAATTTGTCATCGGGATTGATGAAAAAAGCTATTCTGCTCTGTCCCAATCGAAGAAAAAACCATTGGTAAATCGAGCGGTTTCGGGACAATACCCACCAGGTTCAACACTGAAACCACTCATTGGGCTGGCGGGACTGGAACAGAAAAAGATTACTCCCACCAGCTCTGTCTACTGCCCTGGCTGGTATCAGTTGGAAGGACATGAACACAAGTATCGTGACTGGAAACGCTGGGGGCATGGCCAAACCAATCTCCGCAAGGCGATAGTCGAATCCTGTGACGTCTTCTTCTATGATCTTGCGGTGAGCATGGGTGTGGATTCGTTCAGTACCTATCTGCAGCAATTTGGTTTGGGGCATCGTACCGGTATAGAGCTGACTGGCGAAGCGGCTGGAAACATGCCCACCCGGGCCTGGAAAAAGGCTGTATACAGACAGCCCTGGTATCCGGGTGAAACGGTTATTGCAGGAATTGGGCAGGGTTTTATGCTGACGACTCCCTTGCAACTGGCCATGTCCACGGCAGCCCTTGCCAGCCGTGGCAAGGTGATGCAACCTACACTTGTCTATGCCACGGAAGATCCGCTCAAAAGGATCCTTGATCTTGAACAGCCCAAAACAATCCGTCATATCAATCTGAAAAATAATAGAAATTGGGATGTTATATTTCATGCGATGCGCCAGGTCATCAGTTCTCCTTATGGAACCGCACATAACGTAACCCGCTTTGCCCGGCACAGAATGGCAGGCAAGACCGGAACCGCGCAAGTATTCAGTCTGGGTGAGGAAGAAGAGTATAATGCCAAGGATCTGAAAAGATCTCTACGTGACCATGCCCTGTTTGTGGGATTTTCTCCCCCCAAGAAACCACGGATTGCGATTGCGGTTCTGGTTGAACATGCGGCCCATGGAGGTGGGAGCATAGCCGCCCCTATCGCTCAAAAAGTGATTGATAGTTATCTTGACAAGTATGAAGAACAGAGCACTCCGTAAACCTTCTCTGGCACTCGATGGCAGCAGTGAACAGCTGGAGCTCTCTTTTGTCGAATGGATATCACTGCGACTGCATATTGATCTGGTTCTATTCGTTGGAATTCTCATATTGGCCGTGATCGGGTTTTTCACCCTGTACAGTGCCAGTGGCATGAATTCTGACAAGGTGTTCCATCAATCTTTGCGACTTTCAGTCGCCCTGGCTGCCATGTTGGTGATTGCCCAGGTTCCACCACGCCGATTGTTGCAACTCACGCCTGTCATATATGGGATCGGGGTATTCTTGCTTTTGCTCGTGGCGCTGATCGGGTCAGAGGGAAAAGGGGCTCAGCGATGGCTGAATCTTGGATTCATACGTTTTCAACCTTCGGAACTGCTCAAGATCTCGGTGCCAATGGCAGTGGCCTGGTACCTTGCCAGGTATCCGCTTCCTCCCAATTTCAAACAATTGTGTATTGCAGCAGGGTTGATCCTGCTGCCAACCATATTGATTGCAAAGCAGCCTGATCTGGGTACTTCAATACTGGTTGCCTGCTCGGGTGGCTTTGTCATTTTTCTGGCAGGCATTCCGTGGCGTATCTTGCTGGGAATGATTGGCCTGATTTCTGCAAGCATACCGGTTCTATGGATGAATCTTCATGACTATCAAAAGTCCAGGATTGACACCTTCCTTAATCCGGAGCATGACCCATTGGGTGCCGGCTATCATATCATTCAATCGAAGATTGCCATCGGTTCTGGAGGGATGATGGGAAAAGGCTGGTTGCAGGGTTCGCAGGCTCACCTCGAGTTCCTGCCTGAACGCGCAACAGATTTTATTTTTGCCGTGTATTCGGAGGAGTTCGGATTTGTAGGAAATCTATTGCTGTTGCTTGCCTATCTCTTTGTCATTCTTAGAGGGATGTCGATCGCCAGCCAGGCAGACTCAAACTTTTCTCGCCTATTGGCAGGAAGCCTGATTTTAAGTTTTTTTCTCTATATAATTATCAATATGGGCATGGTGGCCGGTTTACTGCCGGTAGTGGGACTGCCATTGCCCCTGATCAGTTATGGAGGAACCTCCATGGTTACGATCATGATCGGCTTTGGTATCCTGATGTCGATTCATACCCACAGAAAATTTATTCCAACCTGATCCAGATCCATGATGCGCGTTTTTCTTTTATTGTTGAGTCTGTTACCCACCCTTCCTGTATCCAATGCTACAGCCGATATTATCGATCAGGCCAATGTCAGGAGCTTTATTGACGAGATGGTGGAAAAACACCAGTTTGATCGGAGCTGGCTCGAGAAACTTTTTCGACAGGCTTCAATCCAGCCGCGCATCATCAAAACCATGAACAAGCCTGCTGAAAAGATGCCCTGGTACAAATACCGCCGAATCTTTATCCGGGATGAGCGAATCAACAAGGGGATCGAATTTTACAGGAAACACAAGTCTGTGCTGGAAAGGGCAGAAACGGAATTCCGGATTCCTGCAGAGATCCTGCTGGCCATTGTCGGAGTCGAAACCCTCTACGGCGAACGCACAGGCGGGCACCAGGTGATCGATGCCCTTTCAACACTGGCCTTCAATTATCCCAAACGTGCCAATTTCTTTCGCAACGAGCTGGAGCAACTGCTGCTCCTGGTTCGTGAAGAGGATATCGATCCGTTTTCTGTTCAAGGCTCTTATGCTGGCGCCATCGGGCAACCCCAGTTCATGCCCAGCAGTTACAGGGAATACGCCATAGACTATGATGGGGATGGCCAGCGGGACCTGCAAAATAGTGTCGCGGATACGATCGGCAGTGTGGCCAATTATCTGAAACGTCATGGTTGGCAGGCGGGTGGAGACATCGTCGTCAATGCCAAAATACATGATGAGAAAAGTATTGATTCGTTCCTGGATCGAGGTCTCAAGCCTTCAATTCCATTCAGGACCCTGAACCAGAATGGGGTTCAGGTGAAAGGAAAGATCGCTGCCAATGAACTGGTCAGTTTTATTCAACTTGAGGCCAGTGAGGACCAATTCGAATATTGGATTGGAGAACACAACTTTTATGTGATAACGCGTTATAATCACAGTCCTTTGTATGCCCTGGCCGTGGTTCAGCTTGCCAGGGCCATTAAACAGTCCATTTAACCCCAACCACTCTACGAAGACATGAAACGATATTCAGGTATCCTGTTGCTTATCTACGCCCTGTTTGATGCCAATCTGGCATTGTCTGCAGTGGACTCAGGCCCTAAACTGATTGCGAAACCTATCCCCTCGCCACCCGCAATTGCAGCTCGAAGTTATCTTCTGCAGGATATCCGTTCTGGCAAGATCATTGCAGCGAAGGATATCGACAAGCGAATGGAACCGGCCAGTCTCACCAAGATGATGACCTCATACATCGTATTCAATGAGGTCATTGCCGGAAATCTGGAGCTTTCTGAGATGGTAACGGTCAGCGAAAAGGCCTGGAAGATGAAAGGCTCCCGCATGTTTATCGAGGTAGGAAAAAAAGTGAGTGTCGAGGACCTGCTCAAGGGCATGATCGTCCAGTCTGGAAATGATGCTACTGTTGCCTTGGCCGAGCATGTTGCCGGTTCTGAAGATGCTTTCGTTCAGTTGATGAACCAGTATGCCCAACAAATGGGCATGACACATACCCACTTTGCAAACAGCACCGGAATGCCGGATCCGAATCACTATACGACGGCCAGGGACCTGGCGATTCTTTCAAAGGCCCTTATCCTGAACCATCCGAACTATTATAAATGGTATGCCATCAAGGAATTTACCTATAACAACATTCGCCAGACCAACAGAAATACCCTTTTATGGCAGGATCCATCAGTAGATGGCATAAAGACCGGCCACACCGAATCGGCTGGATATTGTCTGGTCGCTTCTGCA